>DATNJD010000095.1:0-4205 GCA_035604075.1 Acidimicrobiales bacterium | reverse complement strand
CTACGTGCCGGCCGACGACTACACCGACCCGGCCCCCTTCACCACCTTCACCCACCTCGACGCCACCACCGAGCTGTCGCGCCAGATCGCGTCACTCGGTATCTACCCGGCCGTCGACCCTCTGGCCTCGACCTCGAACATCCTCGCTCCCGAGATCGTCGGCGACCGGCACTACGACGTCGCCCGCAGGGTCCAGGGCGTCCTGCAGCGCTACCGCGAGCTCCAGGACATCATCGCCATCCTCGGTCTCGACGAGTTGTCGGAGGAGGACCGCCTGACCGTCAGCCGGGCCCGCAAGATCCAGCGCTTCCTGTCGCAGCCCTTCAACGTGGGCGAGGTGTTCACCGGACTGAAGGGTGTGACGGTGCCCGTCGAGGAGACGGTCGAGTCCTTCGAGGTCCTCTTGAACGGCGAGCTCGACGAGGTGCCCGAGCAGGCCTTCCTGAACGTCGGCGGCGTGGACTCGGTGCTCGAGAAGGCCAAGAAGCTCGAGGCGGGGACGGACTAGCGATGCCCACCTTTGCATCCAGCCTCGTCACCCCCGAGCGCATCGTGTTCGAGGAAGAGGTCGCGGCCGTGATTCTGCGTACCGATGTCGGAGACGCCACCTTTCTGGCCGGGCACACCCCGCTCATCGGATCCATCGTGCCGGGCCTGGTCCGCTTCCAGCGCGAGGACGGGTCCGAGGACCGGGTGGCCGTGCACGGGGGACTCGTGCACGTGCGGGCCGAGGGCGTCTCGGTTCTCGCCCCCGTGGCCGAGATGGCGGCGGACATCGATGTCGAGCGCGCCCGGCGGGCCCAGGAGGTGGCCGAACAGGCGGTGACCGACGCCACCGGTCGGCCGGCCGGCGCCGGGGAGGACGACCTGATCGCCTCCCGGGACCTGGCTGAAGCGCAGGCGGCCCTGCAGCGGGCCCAGGTCCGGCTCGAGGTGGCGGACTCCTGAGCCGATCTCGTTCGTTTTATCGCAGCGAGACATTTGCGGGAGTTGTTTGGACCTCGGTAACGGGTGTGACCGCGGCTGGGTGGTGCCTAGTACCAAAGCGGCGCCGCCACCCACAGCCCTTCCTCAGATCCGTGCCGATGGAACGCTGATATCCGATTGGCGTTGCTGCTAGTGGCGTTTAAGAAATACGAGTGTGTCGTCTCCAGCTTCATTCCACGACTTGGTGCAGCTTGGGATCATCTGTGGATGCCGCCGGAGCGTACGTCGTGTCACCTCCTGCGGTGACGGTGTCGACGAGCATCCTTACAGGTCGTTCTGGGGGATGATCTGACATGCTTCAAATCTCCGATCTCCTTGCACGAGAAGCAATACGCGATCTGGTGGTCCGCTACAACTCCTATGGAGACAGCGGGCTTTTCGATCGCATGCTCGGACTGTTTGCACCGGATGCGGTTGTCGAGATCCGTGGCGACGTTTACCAGGGTCTGGCCGAAATACGACAGGCGTTCAGCCAGGTCCCGGCACAGACGTCGACAGCAGCAGGCCGCCCGGCGTACCTCCGGCACTGCACTGCGACGCACCAGATCGATCTCGTGGACGAGACCACGGCGACCGGTCGATGCTATTTCTTCGTGCTGACCGCGGTCGGGTTGGACCACTGGGGTCGCTATTTGGACGAGTACCACGTGGTCAACGCTGAATGGCGCTTCACCCGTCGCCGTGTGCTGACTGACGCGCTAAGCCCGCAATCGATCTTTGCCGCGTGGCAAGAGTGAGTCTGCGGCAGGTCCTGGAGTTCACGGCGCCCATCACGAGGGACGAAGGCTAGGTCCCAACGTGACCTATGCGGAGAGGAACTCCACGATGGCCGGCCACGAGGTCCGGTCCTGGATCAGGAAGAGATGGCCGCCCTCGAACAGCCGCAGCGTGGCGTCGGGAATGGTGGAGGCGAGCTTTTCGGAGTTGGCCCGGGGGGCGATGCCGTCGTAGAGGCCACCGCACACGAACGTGGGGCACGAGATCCCGGGCAGACGGTCCCACGTGTCGTGACGGCGGCGGGCCTCCAGCTGCAACGCCGCGCCCTCGGCGCGACCCGGTTCGTCCTTGCCGACGGCGGCCCGCACCCGGAACACGGTGGCCAGGGAGTCGAACGCCGCCGTGTTCTCGGCTCGCCATGCCGCGTCGTAGCGGGTGTCGGCCAGTTCGATGTGGCGGACGATCCGGTCCTCCTCGGGCACATCGACGAGCTCGTGCAGGGGGTACGAGGCCCCGCCCGCCCCGCCGCTCGAGGTACAGGCCAGGACCAGGCGCCGGACCCGCGTGCCGTGTCGGAGGGCGAGCTCCTGCGCCACCATGCCACCGAAGGAGATGCCCATGACCAGCGCGTCGGGCCATCCCAGGACGTCGAGGAGGCCGGCGGCATCGTCGGCGTAGTCCGCCATCGCGTACGGCCCGGGCGGCACCGACGACCGGCCCAGGCCCCGTTGGTCGTAGGCGGCGATGGTGAAGGACGTGGCCAGGGGCCCGTCGAACACGCTCGGGGGGACCCGCAGGTCACCCCCGGTGCCCGAGATGAGAAGGAGCGGCGGTCCCGTCCCCGCCACCTCGTAGTAGAGCTCGACGCCGTCGAGGGCGGCCCTGGTCATGCGGGCGCGGCCCCCCGGGTCACGGCGCCGCCTCCGCCGTTGTCGGACGGCGGGCCGAGACGTTGTGCCGCAGGGCGAAGGGCATCGAGAAGCCGGGGTCGTCGAGGAGCGCCAGCATGGCGTCGACGGTGGCGTCGTCGACGGCGCTCCCGGCCCCGTCCGCTCGCCGGGGGTCGGTGAGATAGACGCGGATGGACCGCAGGGTGTGTTGCCAGAAGGCCCCGACCGGAGTTCTTCCGGTGAGAGGGCCGTCGCGGATGTCGTCGTGGACGTCCACCAAGCCCAAGGTGCCGAGCAGCTCGGGCAGACCCCGGACCCAGGTCCAGCGCCGGGCCAGTGGCACCATCACGGCGACGAAGGGTTCGGGAGGATCGACCGCCGTCGTGGCCGGAGCACCGTCGGCCTCTTCGAAGAGCACGACACCGCCCGGCCGCAGCGCCGGCACCAGTTTGGTGACCACGGCGGTGGCGTCCGGCACGTGCATGAGAACCGAACGCGAGTGGATCACGTCGTAGGTGGCGTCGGGGAACGACATGGTGGCCAGGTCGTCTTGGACGACGGTGGCGTTCGTCGCCGCCCCGAGATCTTGGAGCTGGCCGATGTCCCGGTCGACGGCGGTCACCGTGCCCGTCGGGCCGACCTGGTCGGCCATCCACCGGGCGATCGACCCGGCGCCCGCGCCCAGCTCGAGGCAGTGCCGGCCCGGTCCGACACCGAGGACGAGGAGGCGCCGGACGGTGGCCTCGTCATGGAGTCCCTGCAGCTTTCCGAGCCGCGCCGCCTCGTCGTCGGTGCTGTTCCACATCGGGTACCGGGTGGACGACCGACCGCCCCCCGGGGGCCCGGACACCGCCGCCCGACCTTTCAGCCGAATTCGATCTGGCTGAATTCGCGCAGCTTGTCCAGGGGGTGCCGGGCGCTCACGAAGCGGACGGTCCCCGAGCGCGACCGCATGACGAGCGACTGGGTGGTGGCGCCGAAGTCGTGGTAGCGGACACCTTGGAGCAGCTCGCCGTCGGTGACGCCGGTGGCGGCGAAGAAACAATTGTCGCCGCGGACGAGATCGTCCGTGGTGAGCACGGCGTCGAGGTCGTAGCCCGCCCGCTGGGCGGCGGTGCGCTCCTCCTCGTCGCGTGGCCACAGCCGGCCCTGGATCTCGCCTCCCATGCACTTGAGGGCGGCGGCCGCCAACACGCCCTCGGGGGTACCGCCGGTGCCGTAGAGGACGTCGACACCGGAGTCGGGCCACGCCGTGGACATGGCGCCGGCCACGTCTCCGTCGGTGATGAGCTTGATGCGGGCGCCGGCGGCGCGGACCTCGGCCACCAGGTCGTCGTGTCGGTCGCGTTCGAGGATCACCACGGTCACGTCGCGGATCGACTTGCCGAGGGCCTTGGCCACGGCCTCGAGATTCTCGGAGGGGGAGCGCCTGATGTCGACGGCGCCCACCGCCTTGGGCCCGACGGCCAGCTTCTCCATGTAGACGCACGGTCCCGGGTTGAACATCGTGCCCCGTTCGGACACGGCGATGACGGCCAACGCCCCGCCGCGGCCGAGTGACGTCGGGGTGGTGCCGTCGATGGGATCGACGGCGATGTCGGTCGGCGGCGG
>DATNJD010000094.1:0-8168 GCA_035604075.1 Acidimicrobiales bacterium | reverse complement strand
ATCGCGTTGCGCACCCAGCAGGTGCTGGCCCACGAGACGGGCGTGACCTCGGTGGCCGACCCTCTGGGCGGTTCGTGGTTCGTGGAGTCGCTGACCGACGAGATCGAGAGCCAGGCCGAAGCGGTGTTCGCCCGGCTCGACGAATGGGGTGAGGGCTCCATCCTGAACGGCGTGCTGCACGGCATCGAGACCAATTGGTTCCAGGGCGAGATCGCCGACGCCGCCTACCACTTCCAACGCAAGGTGGCCACGGGTCGTCGCGTCGTCGTGGGTGTGAACGCCTTCACCGAAGGCAACGAGGAACCGGCCCCACCCACGCTGCAGATCGGACCCGAGGTCGACGAAGCCCAGCGCAAGAGACTGGCCACGGTGCGCCAGCGCCGCTCGCCGTCCGCCGTCGACGAGGCCCTCTCCCGCGTCGGTGCCGACGCCGCGGTCTCCGAGGTGAACCTCATGCCCGCCATTCTCGACGCCGTGCGCGCCTACGCCACCGTGGGCGAGATCGTGGGCGCTCTGGCGGCCGTCTTCGGTCGTTGGGCCGAGGATCCCGTCGTCTGACGCGGCGCCCTCCATCGTCCCCTCGTCCGCCGGGCCCGGTCATACTGAACGCATGGACCAATTCGTCGTCCATCCCACTGGGCCGCTCCGTGGAACGGTCCGCGCCGGCGGGGCCAAGAACTCGGCTCTCAAACTCATGGCCGCCTGCCTGCTGGCCGAGGGACGACACGTCCTGTCGGGCGTGCCGCACATCGTCGACGTCGAGATCATGGCCGACGTGGTGCGGTCCATCGGTGGCCGCGTGGCCTGGGCCGACAGTGACAGTGCCGGTGACGCCGTTCCCGGCGACCTCGTCATCGACGTGCCGGCCACCCTCGTCCCCGAGGCACCGTACGAGCTGGTGGAGAAGATGCGGGCGTCGGTGGTGGTGCTCGGACCGCTGCTGGCGAGATGCGGACGGGCCCGGGTGTCGCTGCCCGGTGGTGACGACTTCGGCAACCGGCCCATCGACATCCACCTGCACGGGCTCTCGAGCCTGGGGGCGTCGTTCGAGACCGTGCACGGCTACGTCGAGGGTGTCATTCCCGACGCCGGCGCCGGAGGCCGGCTGGTGGGCAACCGGGTGGTCTTCGAATACCCCAGTCACACGGCCACCGACAATGTGCTCATGGCCGCCGTCCTGGCCAAGGGCACGACCGTCCTCGAGAACGCGGCGCGCGAGCCCGAGGTGGCCGACCTGGCCGAGTTCCTCACCGCCATGGGGGCGCGAATCAGCGGGGCGGGCACGTCGCGGATCGAGGTGGAGGGAGTCGACGAGCTCCGGCCCACGTCGCATCGCGTCATTCCCGACCGGGTCGTGGCCGCCACCTTCTTCGCCGCCGTCGGATTGGCCGGGGGTGACGTCGTCGTCGTCGACGCCCGCGCCAACCACATGGACATGCTCCTGCGGAAGCTGGGAGAGATGGGCGTCCATATCTCGCAGACGCCGGAAGGGCTGCGGGCCGAGAGCGCCGGTCGGCTCCGCAGCGTCGACATCTCGACCTTGCCGTACCCGGGCGTGGCCACCGACTACAAACCCTTCCTGGTGACCATGTTGAGCGTGGCCGACGGCGTGGGGATCGTGACGGAGAACCTGTTCTCGGGACGGTTCCGCTATGTCGACGAGCTCCGGCGCATGGGGGCCGACATCAGGAACGAGGGACACCATGCCGTGGTGCGCGGCGTGCCCCGGTTGTCGGGGGCGCCGGTGCGCGCACCCGATCTCCGTGCCGGCGCCGCCCTCGTCCTGGCCGGCCTGGTGGCCGACGGCGAGACGGTGGTCACCGGAGCGGTGCACGTCGACCGGGGGTACGAGGACTTTGCCGGCAAGCTGAACGCTCTCGGCGCCGATGTGGCGCGCCTCTCCGTCTGACCTCCGGCGGCCGATTTCCCGGCGCCGCCGGGCATCTCCTACGCTCGGTCGCCCGTGATGACCCCCTCCACCGCCCCCGGCGATCCGGTGTCCGGCCCCCCCGGGGTCTTCGACGCCGGCGCCTTGTTGGAGGCGGCGCGGGGCGGCGACCGGCGGGCGCTCGCCCGTCTGCTCTCGGCCGCCGAGCGCGGCGGGCCCGACGGCCGGGCCGTGGCCGCCCTCGCCTACCGGCACCCGACCGAGGCCGACACGGTGGGGATCACGGGGGCCCCGGGGGCGGGGAAGTCCACTCTCACCGATCGGTTGATCACCGCCGCCCGCGCCGGAGGTGTCTCCCAGCTCGCCGTCCTGGCCGTCGACCCCACGTCGCCGTTCACCGGAGGGGCGATCCTCGGCGACCGCGTCCGGATGCAGGGGCACGATCTCGACGCCGGTGTCTTCATCCGGTCCATGGCGTCGCGCGGACATCTCGGGGGGCTGGCCCTGGCCGTCCCCGAGGCCATCCGGCTGTTCGCCGCCGCCGGGATGCCGCTGGTGCTGGTCGAGACGGTGGGCGTCGGCCAGGTGGAGGTGGACGTGGCGTCGGCCACCGATACGACGGTGGTGGTGGTGAACCCCAGATGGGGTGACGCCATCCAGGCCAACAAGGCCGGGTTGTTGGAGACGGCGGACATCTTCGTCGTCAACAAGGCGGACATGCCCGGGGCGGCCCAGTCCCGTCGGGACCTCGAGCAGATGCTCGACCTGTCCACTCCCGGGCAGTGGCGCCCCCCGGTCGTCGAGACCGTCTCCACCACCGGGGAGGGTGTCGAGGCCCTGTGGGCCGAGATCGGACGCCACCGAGCCTTCCTGGCCGACGCCGGGCTCCTCGATCAGTGCCGCCGGGAGCGGCTGCGCCGCGAATTCCGGCTGGTCCTGCGGAGCCGTCTCGAGAGGGAGATCGACCGGCTCGGTTCGCAGGCGCGCTTCGCCGAGCTCGACGACGACGTGGTGGAGCACCGGGTCGATCCGTACCAGGCGGCCGAGGCGCTCGTGACCCAGGTGGCCCCCGTGGCCGGCGACCGCGCACCGTAGCGGGACGGCGAAAAACACCGGCCCCGGGGCACCGCTTCGCTCGGTGTTCGGAGTACGGTGCGCGCATGGCCACCAGTGGATCGGCAGAGCCGGAGGACGATCTCGTCGTCGTCGATCGACGTGACGACGACGTCGCCCTCGTCCAGCTCAACCGGCCGAAGATGAATGCCCTGTCCACCGCCATGCTGGCCCGGGTGTCGACGGTGATGGCGGCGATGGTCGACGACCCGCCCGGCGCCGTCGTGCTGTGGGGTGGCGACCGGATCTTCGCCGCCGGGGCCGACGTCGCCGAATTCTCGGAGCCCGGGGCCCCGGCCCTCGTGGCCGAGCGCTTCCACCAGGCCACGCTGGCCATCGCCGGGTTTCCCTCCGTCACCATCGCCGCCGTCACCGGCTACGCCCTCGGTGGGGGCCTCGAGCTGGCGCTCGCCTGTGACCTGCGGGTGGTGGCCGACACCGCCAAGCTCGGGCAGCCGGAGATCCTTCTCGGCATCATTCCCGGCGGCGGCGCCACCCAGCGGCTGCCGCGCCTCGTCGGTCCGGCGCGGGCGAAGGACATCATCTTGACGGGACGACAGGTCGGGGCCGACGAAGCCCTGCGGATCGGCCTGGCCGACCGGGTGGTGCCGGCCTCCGAGGTGCTGGTCGAGGCGCTCCGGTTGGCGGGCGAGCTCGCCCGGGGGCCGCGGGTGGCCCAGGCCCTGGCCAAGCGGGTGATCGACTCGTCTCTGGAGACGCCGCTGCGACCCGGGCTCGACGACGAGGCCTCGGCCTTCGTGTCCGTCTTCGGCACCGACGACGCCAAGGCCGGCATCAGTTCCTTCCTGGAGCACGGTCCCGGGCGCGCCCGGTTCACCGGTCGTTGACCGGCTGCCGGGCCGGGGGCTGACGATGTCCCCCGCCCCCCGTCCGCCCCGGGTGCGCCGCACCGCTCCCGGTGTGCCGCCCGTCCGCCGCGCCGGCGGCCCTCGGCTGCCCGGCATCCGCCCCGCCGCGCTGCCGGCGGCGGGGCCCGCCGACTGGTACCGCAAGGCCGTCTTCTACGAGGTGCTCACCCGCGGCTTCTTCGACGCCAACGACGACGGGATCGGGGATCTGGCCGGACTACGGGCCAAGCTCGACTATCTCGAGTGGCTCGGCGTCGACTGCCTGTGGCTCTTGCCGTACTACCCGTCGCCCCTGCGCGACGGCGGGTACGACATCAGCGACTTCTTCACCGTCCATCCCCAGCTGGGCACCCTCGACGACCTGGTGGCCTTCCTCGACGACGCCCACCGGCGGGGCATCCGGGTGATCGCCGACCTGGTGATGAACCACACGAGCGACCAGCACCCCTGGTTCCTCGAATCGCGGTCGTCGCGCAACAACCCCAAAGCCGACTGGTACGTGTGGAACGACGACGACCAACGCTGGGCCGACGCGCGGGTCGTCTTCGTCGACGTGGAGACGTCGAACTGGACGTACGACGCATCGCGGCAGCAGTACTACTGGCACCGCTTCTATTCCCATCAGCCCGACCTCAATTACGAGAACCCCGACGTGGCCGACGCCATGTTCGACGTCGTGCGCTTCTGGCTCGAACGCGGTCTGGACGGATTCCGTCTCGATGCCGTGCCCTATCTCTTCCAGCGCGACGGAACCACGGGTGAGAACCTGCCCGAGACCCACACGTTGCTCCGCCGGTTGCGCAAGGAGATGGACTCGCTCTATCCCGACCGGGTGATGCTGGCCGAAGCCAACCAGTGGCCGGCCGACCTGGTGGACTATTTCGGCGACGGCGACGAGTGCCACATGTGTTTCCACTTCCCGTTGATGCCGCGGTTGTTCATGGCCGTGCGCCGCGAACAACGGTTCCCGGTCACCGAGATCCTGGCCCAGACGCCGGTGATCCCCGACGGCTGTCAGTGGGCCATCTTCCTCCGCAACCACGACGAGCTGACCTTGGAGAAGGTGAGCGAGGAAGAGCGCGACTACATGGTGGCCGAGTACGTGAAGGACCCGCGGATGCAACGACACATGGGGATCGGACGGCGTCTGGCCCCCCTGCTCGACGGGGACCAGCGCCTGGCCCAGTTGCTCTACGCGCTGCTCTTCTCGTTGCCCGGCAGCCCCGTCATCTACTACGGAGACGAGTTGCTCATGGGGGACAACCTCTACCTCGGTGACCGCGATTCGGTGCGGACGCCGATGCAGTGGAGCCCGGACCGAAACGGCGGCTTCAGCCGGGCCGACTTCGCCCAGCTCTATCTGCCTCCCCTGATGGACCCCGTCTACGGCTTCGAGTCGGTCAACGTCGAGGCCCAGCAGCGCAATCCCAGCTCCTTTCTCCACTGGATCCGCAGCATCCTGCAGACGCGCAAGCAGTTCCCCGTCTTCGGCACCGGCAGTTTCGAGGTCGTGCCCTGCGCCAACCCGTCCGTTCTCGCCTACGTCCGCAGTCCGAACCCGGCCGGACCCGATCTCACCACCGCCGTGACCACCGGGAGAAGGTCCCGGGGGCGAGCGGGGCGAGCGGAACGAACCGAGCGGGCGGTCCGGCTGGCCGGGTCGCGTCGCGACGACGCCGCCGGAGCCGAGCCCAATCCCGTGCTGTGCGTGCACAATCTGAGCCGGTTCGCCCAGCCGGCCGAGCTCGACCTGGCCCGGTGGGCGGACCGGACTCCCGTCGAACTACTCGGGCGGGTACCGTTCCCGTCCGTGGGCTCGGCGACGTATCCGGTGACGCTCGGACCCTACGGCTTCTACTGGTTCGAGCTGATCGACCACGAACCGAGCACCCACGGCGAACACACCGATGGGCTCAGCCGGTGACGCCGTCGGGCACCGGCCGCCTCGGCGGTCGCCAGTTGACCGAGACGCAGCGCCTGGCGCTGGCCGAGATCGTGTCGTCGCATCTGATGCGCAGCACCGGTGAGAACGACGGTGTGCCGGTGCAGGTGCTCGAGGCGGAGGTGCTCAGCCGGGGTCGGCCCGGCATCGTCGACGTGGTGGCGCGCGTCGGGGAGCGGACCGTCCACCTGCCCTTGGGACTGCGCGAGCCGGGGGGCGAGACGAAGTTCATCGCCGGGGACGAGGATCCCGTTCTCGGGGTGTTCGAGGACGACGACGGTCTGGCCGTGGCCTTCGACGCCTTGCACGACGCCGAGGTGGTGACGGCGCTGTTGTGGCACGTGGTGGCGCAGGAAGTCGATCCCGGCCGGGTGCGGCAGATCCGGCACACATCGGAGTCGGTGACGCTGGCCCTGGAGGACCGCCTGGCCTTCACCGTGTTCTCGGAGCTGGTCGACGGTCCCCGGCCGGGGCTCGGCCTGCTGCTCGCTCTCGACGAGGTCGGGTTCAATCACATCGCCGCCCCGGTGGCCGTGTGGCGCCGCAGCGGCCGGGACCTGGGCATCGTCCAGGAATTCCTGGCCGGCGCATCGTCGGGTCGGGCTCTGGCCGTGACTTCGGTGCGCGACCTCTACGCCTCGGGAGGACCACCCGAGCTGGCGGGCGGTGACTTCGGAGCCGAGGCCCACCGCCTGGGGACGATGGCGGCCCGGATGCACCTGGGACTCGACGAGGCGTTCGGCCGCCGGCCGGGGGACACGAAGGCGTGGGCCGACGCCGTCGAGGAGGCCGTGCGACCCGTCGCCCCCATGCTCCTCGACCGGCCCGACGTGGTCGTGCTGCTCGAGGAGCTGCGGGCGCTCACCATCCCGTGTCACACCATCCGGAGCCACGGCGACTTCCATATCGGTCGGGTGGCCCGGACCGAGCAGGGTTGGTACGTGACCGATTTCTCACCCGGGGGGAAGCCGGCCACCACGGCGGGGACGTCGTCGACGGCGGCCGACGACGGGGCCGTCTTCCGGTCCCCTTTGGCTGACGTGGCCGACCTTCTGTGGTCACTCGGGGCGGTGGCCGACGAAGCGGCGGCCGAGCGGGACCCGAGCGGTCGGGAGGGTCTCGGCGAACTGGCCCGCGCCTGGGAGCGGCGCAACCGGCAGGCGTTCTTCGCCGGGTACCTGGGGGTGGCCGGGATCAGCGGTCTCGTGCCGCCCGGGCGCGAGGCGGTGCGGGTGCTCGTGACCGCATTCGAGCTCGAGAGGGTTGCCGCCCGTATGGCGTGGCAACAGCGATGAGGAGGTCGGCGTGCGCATCGGGATCCTGACCGGAGGCGGTGACTGCCCAGGGCTGAACGCCGTGATCAGGGCGGTGGTGCTCACGGGACAGATCGTCTACGGAGACGACTCCATCGGTTTCCTCGACGGCTGGAAGGGGGTGCTCGAGGACAGCGCCATTTCGCTGAGCGTCGAACGCTGTCGCGACATCCTGGCCATCGGTGGGACCATCCTGGGGACGTCGCGGACGAACCCCTTCGCCCGCGACGGAGGTGCCGAGACGGTGCTGGCCACGCTGGCCTCCCGGGAGGTCGACGCCCTTGTCGCCATCGGCGGTGAGGACACCCTGGGGGCGGCCGATAAGTTGGGCCGGCAGGGCGTGCGGGTCGTCGGTGTGCCGAAGACGATCGACAACGACCTGGCCGGGACCGAGGTGACGTTCGGGTTCGACACGGCCGTGCAGATCGCCACCGACGCCATCGACCGGCTGCGGACGACGGCCGAATCCCATCATCGGGTGATCGTGTGCGAGGTGATGGGTCGCCACGCCGGCTGGATCGCCACCCATGCCGGGATGGCCGGGGGTGCGGCGGAGATCCTCGTGCCCGAGGTGCCGTTCGATCTCGACGCCGTCTGCCAGCGGTTGATCCGGCGCCACGCCGGGAACCAATTCTCGTCGATCGTGGTCATCTCCGAAGGGGCCATGCCGGCCGGTGAGGAGGACGTCGAATTGGCCCGGAGAGCGACGTCGAGCTCGTCGGTCGACGCGTTCGGTCACGCCCGGCTGGGGGGGATCGGCACCTGGCTGGCCGACGAGCTGGAGAGGCGGACGGGGTTCGAGGCCCGGGTGACGACGCTCGGCCATGTGCAACGCGGGGGGACACCGACCGCGTTCGACCGCGTGCTCGCCACCCGTTTCGGCGTGGCGGCCGTGACGGCCGTCCACGAGGGGGCGTTCGGGACGATGGTGGCGCTGCAGGCCGGCAACATCGTCACGGTGCCTATTTCGGAGGCCGTGGCCGAGGCCAAGACGGTGGACCTGGCGCTGTACCGGGACGTGGCCGGGGTGTTCCTGGGGTGAG
>DATNJD010000093.1:0-2141 GCA_035604075.1 Acidimicrobiales bacterium | reverse complement strand
CGGCGTCATTCACCGGAACCGCGTCCTCACGGCAACGGCGTGATCACTCGAACAACATGATCACTGGAACGGCGTGATGAGGTGCTCCACCAGCCACTCGCGTCCCTGCTCGGCGGCGATCTCGAGGCGCGACTTGTTGCTGTAGAGCGTCATGTGGCTTGTCTCGTCGAAGATGAAGAGCCGCTTCTTGCTGGTGGAGACCGCGTTGTACACGGCGATCTCGTCGTCCCAGATGGTGATGTCGTCGCCCTCGGCGACCGTCATCAGGGTGGGGACGTTGACGATGCGGGGCGCGTACGGAAAGACCGTGTAGTTGAGGAGCAGTTCGACCGACGCCACCGTGTTCCGGTGTTCGTGGTTGGGGGCCTCGGTCTCCTTGAGCTTGGTGAACGCGTCGGTGACCTCGGGGAACGGCCACGTCACGAGGGTCTTGCTGGGGTCGGTGCTCGACATGGGCAGGTACCCGTAGGCCCCGGTGGCCGAACGCTTCCGCCGATCCTCGAGGATGGCGTGCTGGAGGGCGCGGAACCCGAGCGACCCGTGCACCAGGCGCATGGTCGTGAACCCATCGACCACGGGGATGTTGGAGACGATGCACCGGACGCGGGGATCGGTGGCGCCGACGATGAGCACGTGGCCGCCGCTGTAGGAGATGCCCCAGATCCCGATGCGCCCGGCGTCGAGATCGTCGCGGGTCTCGACGTAGCTGATGGCGTTCTTGTAGTCCTCGATCTGCTGCCACGGGTCGAGGTGCTGGCGGGGCTCGCCGTCGCTGGTGCCCAGGTTGCGGTAGTCGAACACCAACGCGGCCAGCCCGGCATCGGCGAACACCCGGGCATAGTCGGGTTGGACGAGCTCCTTCACGTAACACCACCCGCCCGCCATCACGACCACGGGGAACGGGGCTGCCCCGGTGTCGGGCAGGTAGAGGTGTCCTCGGACGGTCACGCCCTCACTGCTGAACTCGATGTCGTGGCGCATCGGCCTCCCCCTCCCTCAGAGCCAGCGCCGACTGTGCCCCACCCCGCCTGTCCTGTCAATGATGAGGATCGGTGAGCGTCGCTCAGGCCACCGAGTACCCGCCGTCGACCACCAGGGTGGCGCCGGTGTGGAACCGGTACTCGGGATCGGCGAGGAAAACGGCGGCGGGAGCGACGTCGGCCGGGCTGCCCCACCGGCGGGCGGGGGTGCGCCGGATCGTGGCGTCCATCATGCGGTCGTCACGCCGCCAGTCGGCGGTCATCTCGGTGTCGACGAAGCCGGGGACGAGGGCGTTGCAGCGAACGCCGTGGCGGGCCAGCTCCACGGCGACCGAGCGCACCAACGCCAGGAGACCGGCCTTGCTGGCCGCGTAGTGCTCCATGCCCGGCGAGCCGTCGAAGGCCGACACCGACGACACGGCCACCAACGAGCCCCCACCTCCCCGGGCCACCATGTGGCGGGCGGCGGCCCGCATGCTGAGGAACGCTCCGTCGAGGTTCACGGCCATGACCTGCCTCCACTCCTCGAGGCCCATGTCCAGAAACGGCGTCACCGGCTTGATCCCGGCGTTGGCGAAGAGGGTGTCGACCCGCCCCAGCTCACCAACGGTGCGGTTGAGGGCGGCCTCGACCTGCTCCTCGGAGCGGACGTCGCAGCGGTGCGCCACGGCCCGGGCCCCCGAGGACACCAACCGCTCGACGGCGGCGGCGTTCTTGTCGGGGTTCATGGCCCACACCGCGACGCTGGCGCCGGCCCGGGCGCACGCCTCGGCGATGGCCAGGCCGATGCCTCCGTTCCCGCCCGTGACGACCACGACGCGCCCCTCGAGCGCGGCTCCCGATGCTCGGATGTCGACGGCCATCGGGTCATGCTGGCAGATCCTGGAGCCGGCGCCGATACTGGCGAGGCCAATGGGAGGCATCATGCTCGCGGACCTCGATCACCACACCGTCCTCGTCACGGGCGCCGGCTCCGGCATCGGGGCGGCGATCGCCCGGTTGGCCGCCGACTGTGGAGCCGCGGTGGCGGTGAACGACGCCATCGCGGCCCGGGCGGACGACACGGTCGCGACGATCACGGCGGCCGGCGGCCGGGCCGTGGCTGCACCCGGCGACGTGGCGACGTCAGCGGGTGCCTCCCTCGCCGTCGGCCGGGCCGTG
>DATNJD010000092.1:0-2538 GCA_035604075.1 Acidimicrobiales bacterium | reverse complement strand
GGGGGCGGCGGACATCCCTGTGGAGCTCATCCGACGAGTGCGCCAGGAGCTTCCCTTCTCGCTCGTCGTCACGGGCTATGGGTTGACCGAAGCGGGAACGGCGGCGTCCACTTCACCCGAGGACGACGCCATCACCGTGGCGACCACGGTGGGGCGCCCACGTCCGGGCTTCGAGCTGCGGGTTGCCGACCCCAAGGGGGGGGAAGCGGCCGTCGGGGAGGCAGGGGAGATCCTCCTCCGTGGCGGCAGTGTGCTGTCGCACTACCTCGACGACCCGGAGTCCACGCGGGCTGCCTTCACCGACGACGGGTGGCTCCGCACCGGAGACGTGGGCGTGCTCGACGAGGCCGGCTACCTGCGCATCGTGGGTCGCTCCAAGGACATGTTCATCGTCGGCGGGTTCAACGTGTACCCGGCCGAGGTGGAGAACTACCTACTCGAGCACCCCGCCGTGGGCCAGGCGGCCCTGGTTGGCGTTCCCGACGAGCGCATGGGCGAGGTGGGCATGGTCTTCGTAGTTCCCCGCCCCGGCTCGGTGCTGTCGGGCGACGACCTGGCCGCATGGGCACGCACCCGCATGGCCAATTATAAGGTGCCCCGCTTCGTCGAGTTCGTGGACGAGCTGCCTGTAAACGCCACCGGTAAGGTCCAGAAGGGCGTCCTGCGCGAGCGGGCCGCGCGGTGGCGCTTGGAGACAGCACCGTGACCGCGCCGGCACGGTGAACGGGCCCTTCGGCCTCCTCGATGCCCGCCCCCGCCCGGGCCGGGTGCCGCCGCTCGGCCAGCACACCGACGAGCTGCGTGGCGAACTGGCGAGCGAGACGGTGGTGTTTTTCGACGGCTGAGCCGCTATCCGTGCTGTTGGATCCGAGACAGCAGGCCTCGGGCGATCACGAGGCGCTGGATCTCGTTGGTGCCCTCGCCGATCATCATGAGCGGCGCGTCGCGGTAGTAACGCTCTACGGGCAGCTCCGTGGTGTAGCCCACGCCACCGTGGATGCGCATGGACTCGGTGGCCAGTTCGAAGGCCGTTTCGCTGGCGAACAGTTTGGCCATCCCGGCCTCCACATCGCAACGCAGTCCGGCCATTTTGCGCTCGGCCGCGTTTTTCGTGAGCAGACGGGAGGCCTCGAGCCGGGTGGCCATGTCGGCCAGCTTCAACTGGATGGCCTGGTGCTCGCCGATAGGCTTTCCGAAGGTGGTGCGCTGCTTGGCATAGGCCAGCGCGGCGTCGAAGGCGGCCCGAGCCACGCCGCATGCCCGTGCCGCGATGTTGATACGACCGACCTCGAGCACCCCGAGGATCTGGGGCAGGCCGCGCCCGGCCTCTCCCACGAGGTTGGCCACCGGCACCCGGTGGTCGACATAGGCCATCTCCACCGTTTCAACGCCGCGGTATCCCAGCTTGACCACGTGCTTGCTCACCGAGATGCCCCCGAAGGACGGGCCCGGGTCCTTTTCCACGATGAGAGCCGAGATTCCCTCCTCGGTCCTGGCGGCCAGAGCGACGATACCGGCCCGCTCGCCGTTCGTGACCCAGGCTTTGGTGCCGTTCACGACGTACTCGTCGCCGTCGCGCACCGCCTTGCACGAGATGTTTCGAGTGTCGCTGCCGGCGTCGGGTTCCGACAACGACAGAGCCCCCCGCCGCTCGCCGCTCGCCATGATCGGCAGCCACCGGCGCCTCTGCTCGTCGCTGCCGTGGGCCATGAGCAGCGTTGCCACCATGGTGTGGCTGTTGACGATCCCGGTGAGGCTCATCCAGCCGTAGGCCAGTTCCTCGATGATGGCGACATAAGTGACGAGGTCGAGGCCGAGGCCGCCGTACTGCTCGGGGATGGTGACCCCGAACAGGCCCAGCTCGCGCATGTGGTCGACGATGGCGACGGGAAACTCGTCCACCCGCTCGAGCTCGGAGGCGACAGGGATCACCTCCTTCGTGACGAACCGGCGAACCACCTCGACGATCTCCCTCCGAATCTCGTCGGCGTCGTCCGCGGGGGCTGTGGGAACCATGCGAGAAGCATATAAGTCACTTGTGTTGACAGCGATCTTCGTGAGCGAGAAGATTGTTCTCATATGGGGCTGGGGCCGATGCACGGCGGGCTCGAACGGGCGGCCAGCCACCAGGGGGACCGTGTCGCCGTCCGGGCTCTCGACCGAGCTTGGACGTTCGGCCAACTCGACCTGTGGGCCGATGCCCTGGGTGCGCACCTGGCCCAGGCCGGCGTGGGCCCGGGAGACCGGGTGGCGGTGCTCATGGCCAACCGGGTCGAGTTCGTCGTCGCGGTCCACGCCGTGAGCAAGCTCGGTGCGGCCACCGTGCTGATCAGCCCGGCCTGGAAGTCGGCCGAGGTCGGTGCCGCCCTGGCCCTAACCGAGCCTGTCCACGCCGTGGCCGATGCGGACGGCGTCGCGCTCCTGGCGAGATCCTTCGGGGGTGAGCGGGTGACCGACGTCGACACCCCCGTCATCGCCGCGCTGGCGACGGGCGGCGCTCGGACACCGGAGCGGCGCGCCGTGGCGGCAGCGGCCGAG
>DATNJD010000091.1:0-3703 GCA_035604075.1 Acidimicrobiales bacterium | reverse complement strand
CCCCGACCTCGCCGAGAAGGCCATCAGGCGTGCCGGTACCGGGCCACCGCCACCGGGGTGAAGACGACGAGCACCAGCGCCGACCAGGCCAGGGCCAGGCCCACGTCGGTGGTCGATCCGACGAGCAGGGCGCGGACGCCGTTCACCATGGGTGTGACCGGCTGGTACTTGGCGAAGGGCTGGATGAAGCCCACCATCGACGCCACCGGCACGTAGGTGCTCGAGAAGAAGGCGAGCACGAAGGCGATCATCGACATCCCCTGGGCCGCCTGGGCGTTGGGTGCGATCAGACCGATGACGATGAAGACGACGGTGAAGACGACGGCGAAGACGAGGCACAGGCCGAGCGCGGCCAGGGCGTCCGAGATGCTTCCTCCGAGGCGGTAGCCGAACAGGAAGCCGAAGGCGGCCGTGCTCACGACGGCCCAGGTGTTCGTCACCGAGTCGGCCAGGGTGCGGCCGAGGACGATGGCGGACCGGGGCAGCGGCAGCGAGAGCAGCCGGTCGGTGAACCCCTGGACGCGGTCCTCGGCCACGGCCACGGCGATACCGCCCCCGGTGAAGAGGACGATCGTGGCCACGTAGCCCGGCACCAGGTAGTCGACGTAGGCCAGACGGCCGGCGTGGACGGCCCCGCCGAAGACGTAGCGGAAGCTGAAGAGGAACAGCGCCGACTGGACGATGCCCATGGCCCACAGGCCCGGCGTCCGCATGAACTTGAGCAGGGCCCGGCGGGCGATCTCGAGGGTGGCCCGCGCCGCGCCGACGGGGGCGGCCGGGGCCACGATGGCCCGGGCTGTCGGAGCCGCGGCCGCGGTGTCGAGGGTCTCGATCGTCATGATGCACTCGCTCTCTGTGTCGATGAGGTGGGGGTCGGCGTGGTCTGGGTGGTCGGAGTGGTGACGGGTTCGCCGGTGAGCGTCAGGAAGACCTCGTCGAGGGTCGGTCGGCGGACGCCGATCTCCTCGACGGCGACGGCCGCCGCCTCGAGGCCGGCGATGACGGCGGTGAGCCGGGTGGCATCGGAGACGACGACCTCGATCACGTCGCGCCCGACGCTGGCCTTCAGATCACCGAGCGTCCCCGAGGCGATGGCGCGGCCGTGGTCGATCACCACCACCTGGTCGGCCAGTTCGTCGGCCTCGTCGAGGTAGTGCGTCGTCAGGAGGACGTCGGTGCCGGTGGCGACGAGAGAACGGATGGCGTCCCACACTTCGCGTCGGCCCGTCGGATCGAGGCCGGTGGTGGGCTCGTCCAGCAGGAGCAGCGCCGGCGCACCGACGAGGCTGGCGCCCAGATCGAGGCGGCGGCGCTGGCCGCCCGAATAGGTGCGGGAACGACGGTCGGCCACCTCCTCCAGGCCCAGCCGTTCGATCACCACGGCGGCGGCGCTCCGGGCGCCCCGGCGGTCGTGGCCGAAGAGCCGGGCCGTCATCTCGAGGTTCTCGCGCCCCGACATGGTGGGCTCGACCGCCGCGTACTGACCCGCCAGCCCGATGCTGCGTCGGACGCTCACCGGATGGCGGACGACGTCGTGTCCCCGGACGCGCAGCTCGCCACCCGACGGCCGGACGAGGGTGGCCACGGTCCGGACGAAGGTCGTCTTGCCGGCCCCGTTGGGTCCGAGGATGGCCAGGACCTCCCTGCACGGCGCGGTCAGGTCGAGCCCGTCGAGGGCAGTGACCGTCCCGAAGCGGACGGTCAGGCCCCGGGCCTCGAGGAGGGGTGGGGCCTCAGCGTCGGTCCGGGGCGGTCGGGTCTGGGTGCGTGTGAGCATCGGCATGGCGTCATAGTTGCAACATGACTAGTCATTTTACAACCTATTTTTGAAAAACTAGTCTAAATAGCACTATGACCTGGGCTTGCGGAGTACATTGGGCCCGGTGAGCCCCAGCCCGGGAATCCGGCCCTCGCCGCTGGCCCTGACGGTGCTCGCCATGCTCGCCTACGAGCCCCTGCACCCCTACCGGATGCAGCGGCTGATGCAGCTGTGGGGCAAGGACCGGGTGGTCAACATCGGGGCCCGGGCCAACCTCTACCGGACCATCAACCGCCTGCACGAGGCCGGGCTGATCACGGTGCGGCAGACCGAACGGGACCAGCAGTACCCGGAGAGGACCGTCTACGAGCTGACCGAAGAGGGTCGCGCCGCATCGCACGAGTGGCTGACCGAGATGCTGTCGGCGCCGCGCCACGAGTTCCCCGAGTTCCCCGCGGCGCTGTCCTTCACCATGTTGCTCGGACCGCAGAAGACGCTCGAGGTTCTCGAGCGCCGCGCCACCGTCCTCGCCGAGACCCTGGCCGGGCTCGACCACGACCTGGCCGGTGGGTACGACCACCTGCCCCGGGTGACAATGCTCGAGACCGAGTACCTGCGGGCCGTCACCGCCGCCGAGCTGACCTGGCTCACCGGTGTCGTCGACGATCTGCGCGGCGGTGTACTCGGTTGGACCTACGAAGAGCTTGCCGCCGCCGTCGACGACGACGCCACGGGCGACCCCGACACCGAAACCCCGGCCTGACGCCGGCGGCCCCCACCGGGGAGTGCCGGGAGTGTCAGTCGGCGCGCTTGGCCCGGCGGCGGCCGGTGAGACCGGTGGTGAGGCCGTCCACCAGGAGGGCGAGACCGATGGCCAGCAACCAGGTGTCCTTGCTGACGGCCGTGCCCTGGGGCGTCGGCCACGGGCTGCCCTCTTTCCGCATGGCGGGCGTGTTGGCGTAGAGGCCGACCAGGGCGCCCGAGAACCCGGTGAGCGCCGCCCCGGCCTTGGCCGTCGAGACCGTCGGGCTGAGAAGCGCCGCGCCGGTGGCGATCTCGCCGGCGGCGAGCAGGCGCAGAAAGCGGGCGGGGGGCATCGACTCGAAGACGGGGTAGGCGCCAGACGCCACGTCGTGGACGGCCTTGGCCTTCAGCTCGTCGCCGTTCCACTTCTCGATGCCGGCGTGGAGGATGTAGGCGCCGGTGACGAACCGGAGGGGAACGTGACTGAGCTTCATAGTGAACTCAGGCTAACGGGCGGTCCCGGCCGCGCGCGCCGGTCCACCGGCGTCCCGGGCTATTGGGCGGGGACGGAGGACACCGGGACGACACCCAGTCGGGCCCGGCGGGCGGCGGCCACCATATGGGCCAGGGCGGCGGTGACCTCGCCGTCACGGCGGGTCTTGAGGCCACAGTCCGGGTTCACCCACAGCCGGTCGGGTGCAAGGACGGTGAGGGCCTGCTCGATGAAGCGGGTGATCTCGTCGGTCGAGGGGACCGTCGGTGAGTGGATGTCATAGACACCGAGGCCGACCTGGGCCCCGTAGTCGACGGCGGCCAGGTCGTTCACGATATCCATCTTGGAACGGGCCGCTTCGATGGAGATGACGTCGACGTCGAGGGCGATGACGGCATCCATGATGTCGCCGAATTCGGCGTAACACATGTGGGTGTGGATCTGTGTGCCGCCCGCCACCGCCGCCGTGGACAGCCGGAAGCAGGCCGTCGCCCACGAGAGATAGCCGTCGCGCTCGGCGCGCCGGATGGGGAGCCCCTCGCGCAGAGCCGGTTCGTCGACCTGGATGATGCGGATGCCGGCCGCCTCGAGATCGACGACCTCGTCGCGCACGGCCAGCGCGATCTGCCGGCACGACTCCGCCCGCGGTTGGTCGTCGCGGACGAAGGACCACTGGAGGATGGTCACGGGACCGGTGAGCATGCCCT
>DATNJD010000090.1:0-11473 GCA_035604075.1 Acidimicrobiales bacterium | reverse complement strand
ATTCGCCCGCCACGGTGAACACGACCCGGCGGGCCCGGGCGATGGCGCCGAAGGTGAAGGTCATGCGCCGGTGGGGATTGCGGCCCGACGGATCGGTGGTGATGATGGCCATGCGTCCGGGCGGTGCCTCGAGGCCGGGGGCGTCGGGGAACAGCGAGGCGGTGTGGCCGTCGGGCCCGAGCCCGAGGTGGATCAGGTCGAAGGCCGGGATCCAGGCCAGCAGCTTGTCGTACTCGTCGACGGCCTCGCAGGACATGGGGTGGAAGGCGGCGACGGGGCCGACCCGGTCGAGCAGGGCCTCACGGACGAGTCGTTGGTTGGCGTCGGGGTCGTCGGGCGCGACGCAGCGTTCGTCGCCCATGAGGACGTCGACGACGCTCCAGTCGACAGCGGCCGCGCCGCGGTCGGCCAGGTGCTCGTAACAGATCCGGGCGGTGGGACCACCCGACAGGACGAGGGTGAAACCGGGTTCCACCCGGGCGGCGAAGCCGTCGATGACGGCGTCGGCGAAGGCGTCGGCGATGTCGTCGACGATCCGGACGGTCCCCGGTGCGCTCACGGGTCGCGCCAGCGGCGCAGGTCGCGGGCGAGCAGCAGCTCGGCCTCGTGCGGGCCCCAGGTGCCGGCCTCGTAGTGGGCCAGGGGAACGCCGTCTTCGGACCAGGCTTCGAGGAAGGGATCGGCGAACCGCCAGGCCTGTTCGACCTCGTCGGTCCGGATGAACAAGGTGGCGTCGCCGATCATGGCGTCGTGGAGCAGGCGCTCGTAGCCGTCTGTGGCCGGACCGGGGAAGGTCGCGGCATAGGAGAAGTCCATGCCCACCGAGCGGACCCGGAAGGCCTCGCCCGGCACCTTGGCCCCGAAGCGCAGGCAGATGCCGTCGTCGGGTTGGATGCGCAGGACCAGGCAGTTGGGCCGCAGGTCGCGGGTGAGGGCCCCGCCGAAGGCGAGATGGGGGACGCGCTGGAACTCGAGGGTGACCTCGGTGGCCCGCTTGGGCAGGCGCTTGCCGGTGCGGACGTAGATGGGCACGCCCGCCCAGCGCCAGTTGTCGACGGACAGCCGCATGGCCACGAAGGTCTCGGTCCGGCTGTGGGGATCGACGTCGGGTTCCTGGCGGTAGCCGACGACGTCCTCACCGTTCACGGTGCCGGCCGTGTACTGGGCGCGCACGGCCGCCCCCACGGCCTCGTCGACGGTGGGGATGACGACGGCTTGCAGGAGCTTCACCTTCTCGTCGCGGATGCTCTGGGCCTCGATGACGATGGGCGGTTCCATGAGGGTGAGGGCGAGGACCTGCATGACGTGGTTCTGGACGATGTCGCGCAGTGCTCCGGCGGTCTCGTAGAAGCCCCCCCGGTGCTCGACACCGAGTTGCTCGGCCACGGTGATCTGGATGTTGTCGATGTAGCGCCGGTTCCAGACCGGCTCGAAGATGGCGTTGGCGAAACGCAGGGCGAGGACGTTCTGGACGGTCTCCTTGCCCATGTAGTGGTCGATGCGGAAGATGGCGTCCTCGTCGAAGGCGTCGTGCAGGGTGGCGTTCAGCGCCAGCGCGCTCTGCAGATCTTGTCCGAAGGGCTTCTCCACGAGCAGGCGGGCGAAGGAGCCGTCGGGCCCCGGCATCGAACATCCGTGCTTGCCGAGGGCGGTGGCCACGGGGCCGAAGAGGTCGGGGATGGTGGCCAGGTAGTAGATCCGGTTGCCGCCCGTCCCGTAGGTCTTGTCGGCGTCGTCGAGCACCGTTTTCAACTGGTCGAAGGTGTCGGGGTGGGCGTACTCACCGGAGATGTAGCGGAACCTCTTCACCACCGCCTTCCAGGCGGCCGAGGGCTTCGGCACCGCTTTCAGCGCGACGTCGCGGAATTCGTCGTCGCTCCAGGCGGTACGGGCCACGCCGATGAGGGTGAATCCCTCGGGCAGTGCGCCGTGGTCGGCCAGGCTGGCGACGGCGGGAAGCAGTTTCCGGGCCGCCAGGTCCCCCGACGCGCCGAAGACGACGAGGGCGAGCGGCGGGGGAGGGCTGACGGTGTCGAGCTCGTGGGCCACCTGGACGACGGGCTCGTCGACGTCGATGTCCTCGACGTCGAGGCTCGGGACCTCGACCGTCACGTCTTTGTGGCCTTCCCCGCCGCGCCGTCGGGTTCTGTGACCACGGCGTGGCCGCCGAACTGGTTGCGCAACGCGGCGACGAGCCGGTTGGAGAAGGCGTTCGGCTCGCGCGAGGCGAAGCGCCGGAACAGCGACAGGGTGATCACCGGCGCGGGGACGTCGCGGTCGAGTGCCTCCTGGGCCGTCCACTTCCCCTCGCCCGAGTCGACCACGTAGCCCTCGACCTTCTCGAAGCCCGATCCCGGCGCCAGCGCCCGCTCGGTCAGGTCCAGCAACCACGACCGGACGACCGAGCCGTAGCGCCAGATGGAGGCGATCTCGTGGAGGTCGAGATTGAATTCGTGGGCCTTGTCCATGATCTCGAAGCCTTCGGCGTAGGCCTGCATGAGGCCGTACTCGATGCCGTTGTGGATCATCTTCACGAAGTGGCCCGCTCCCACCGGCCCCACATGGGCGTAGCCGCCGTCGGGGGCGAGGGCCAGGAAGATCGGTTCGCAGACGGCCACGTCCTCGGGCGTGCCACCCACCATGAGGCAGTAGCCGTTGGCCAGTCCCCAGACCCCACCCGACGTCCCGGCGTCGATGAAGCCGATGCCCTTCGTCCCGAGCGTGTCGGCGGCCGGCTTCGCCTCTTTGTAGTTGGAGTTGCCGCCGTCGATCACCACGTCGCCGGAGGACATCAGGCCCTTCAGGGTGTCGATCGTCCCCGTGGTGGCGGGTCCGGAGGGGACCATCACCCAGGCCACGCGCGGCGCCTCCAGCTTGGCGACCATCTCGTCCAGGGTGGCGGCGGTCTCGGCTCCCTTCGACGCCACCGACGCCCGGGCGTCGGCGTTCAGGTCGAAGGCCACCACCTGATGACCTTTCTCGATGAGGCGCTGCGTCATGTTGGCGCCCATCTTCCCCAGTCCCACCATGCCGATCTTCATGCGCTGTCGCCTCTCTGTCCGCCTGGTCTCGTCGTTGGGCGTCGGGTCAACCGATCTCGGGTCAACCGAGGTCGGCCAGGTCGTCGACGGCCAACCGGATGACCCGTCGGCCGTGGGTCAGGAGGCTGCGGTGGTCGCCCAGGGCCTGGGCCGCGATCAGGGTCCCGAAGTCGTAGTCCTTGCCCGTGATGGGGAGCTCGGGTCCGGAGGTGGCCGAGACGATCTGCACGGCCACGACCGAGTTGGGGCCGCCCTTGTGGAGCTGACCGGTCGAGTGCAGGAAGCGCGGCCCGTACCCGACGGTGACCGGGGCGCCGTCGAGATGGTCGCGCACCCGCCGGCGCAACGTCTGGAGCGACGCGTCCTGTCCGAAGGGGAGATAGACCTGCAGCGAGACGTAGTCTCCGGCACCCACCGTCTCGGTGAGCCAGATCATCAGCGTCGACGCCGCCGCCGTCTCCACCGGCGGCAGGGGCAACTGGGCCAGGGCGTCGTTGGTGTTCTTCTTCGACTCGGCCACGTTGGGCTCGTCGAAGGGATCGATGCCGAGGACGTGTCCGCAGACGGCGACGGCGAGCTCCCACCGGTAGAACTGCTCGGCCAGATCGGCCGGTTCCGTCGGGTGCAGCGGCACGACGTGGCGGTCGGGGCCGACCTCGGGATCGGTGGTGGGCACGGGGATGCACCCCTTGCCCTTCTTGCCCGTCGATTCGGCGATGAGCTGTTCCACCCATAACCCGAACGAGGCGTAGGGCTCGGGCACCACGATCGTGACCTTGTCCCGTCCGGCCTTGGCATCCTCGGCCATGGCCATGCCGAGGCCCGCCGCCTCCAGCGGATCGGCGTCCAGGGCGCGCCCGCACAGCGCGGCGATGTCGTAGCCGATCAGAGCGGCCGGCACCATGCCGAAGTACGACAGCACCGAGTACCGGCCGCCGATGTCGGGCTGGTTCTCGAAACAGCGGGCGAAGCCCCGGTCCTTGGCCAGGGCGGCCAGGGGGGTCCCGGGATCGGTGATGGCGGCGTAGCGGCTCGGATCGGGCAACCGGCTCCAGGCGTTCTCGAAGAGGACGTTCGGCTCCAGGGTGGTCCCCGATTTGGACGACACGAGGACGAAGGCGTCGGAGAAATCGAGGCTTCCCACCGTGGCCGGATGCGTCGTGTCGCACACCACCAGACGCCGGCGGCCGGTGCCGGGGCCACCCGGCGTACCCGTCTCGGCCAGCACCGACTCGAGAACGGCGGGGCCGAGCGACGAGCCGCCCATGCCGAGCAGGATCACCGTCGACTGCTCGATACCGGCGGCCCATGAGCTGATGTCGGCCGCCTCCGATTCGATGCGACGGGGGACCTCCAGCCAACCGAGCCGGTTGGCTGAGACGTTGCCCCCCGGCCACAGCGAGCCGTCACGGCTCTGCAGCCTCTTGATCAGGACAGCGGCGTCATCGGTCATCGTGCGACTCCCTGCCGTCAGCGTCCGGCCGCCAGGGCATTGGCCTTGTCGGTGAGGGACTGCATCACCTCGTCGAAGGACTTGGAGAAACTGGCCACCCCTTCGTCCTCGAGGGTCTTGCCCACGTCGGCCATGTCGATGCCGAGCTCCTCCAGCCGGGCCAGGGCCCGAGCCGACTGTTCGGGGTGGGCGTCCACCGTCCGCGCCACGGTGCCGTGCTCGAGGAAGGCGGCGATGGTGGCGTCGGGCAACGTGTTCACCGTGTCGGGACCGATCAGGTTGTCGACGTAGACGAGGTCGGGGTAGGCCGGGTTCTTGGTGGAGGTGGACGCCCACAGGGGACGCTGCACCTTCGCCCCCCGCGCCGCCAGCGCGTCCCAGCGCGGGCCGCGGAAGACGGCCAGGAATTGCTGGTACGCCTGCTGGGCCTGGGCCACGGCGGCCGTGCCCCGGGCGTCGAGCAGCGCCTGCTTGGCCTTTTCGTCGGCCGCCTGGCCCGCGGCCGTCTCCAGCCGCCTGTCGACTTCGGTGTCCACCCGGCTCACGAAGAACGAGGCGACGCTGCGGATGCCCGAGAGATCGGTGGTCCCGGCGGCCACGGCGTCCTCGAGACCGGCCAGATACGCCTCCATCACCGCGTCGTAGCGTTCGAGGCTGAAGATCAAGGTGACATTGATGCTGCGGCCCTCACCGATCATGGTCCGGATGGCGGCCACCCCCTCGATCGTGGCGGGGATCTTCACGAACAGGTTGGGACGGTCGATCCGCTCGTGCAGCTCCCGGGCCGACACCACCGTGCCCGGCGTGTCGTGGGCCAGTGCCGGCGCCACCTCGATCGAGACGTAGCCGTCCACGCCGTCGGACGAGTCGTGCACGGGCCGCAGGACGGCCAGGGCGTCGATGATGTCGGCGATCACGAGCTCCCAGTACGACGCCTCCACCGAGTGCGAGGCGAGCAGGCTCTTGAACTGCTCGTCGTAGTCGGCCACCCCCTCGATCGCCTTGGCGAAGATCGTCGGGTTGGATGTCACCCCCCGGATGCCCTCGTCCACCAGGGCCTGCAGCTTGCCCTGTGCCAGGTAGTCGCGGCGGAGGTTGTCGAGCCAGGGGCTCTGGCCCTGCCGGGCGTAGAGATCGTCGAGCATCGTCATGGGGTCTCCCTTGTCATGCGTTCGAAGGTGCTGTCCACGGAGGACCTCCCGGCGCCGGCGGCGTGGCCCCGGGCGCAAGGCGTCACGCGAGCAGCGCCCGCGCCCGGGCCACCACGTTGTCCGTGGTGTACCCGAAATGCTCGAGGACCTCACCCCCGGGGGCCGATGCCCCGAAGTGGTCGATGGAGAGGGAGTCGTCGGCGTACCGGTCCCAGCCGAAGGAGCTGGCCGCCTCGACGGCCAGGGTGGCGATCTCGGGCGGCAGGACGCTCATCCGGTACTCCTCGTCCTGCAGGGCGAACAGGTCCCACGACGGCAGGGAGACCACCCGGGCCCGCAGCGGCTCACCCCCGGCCCCGTGGCGCAGGGCGTCGGCCGCCCCCACGCACAGCTGGACCTCGCTCCCGGTGCCCACCAGGATCACGTCGGGTTCGCCGTCCTCGGCCTCGACCAGGATGTACCCCCCGCAGGCGACGCCCTCGTAGGCGTCGGCCGTCCCCTCGAGGACAGGGATCGTCTGCCGGGTGAGGATCAGCCCCGTCGGACCGTCGGCGTCGACGGCGATCCGCCAGGCGTGCGCCGTCTCGTTGGCGTCGGCGGGCCGGATCACCCGCAGGCCGGGCATGGCCCGCATGGCGGCCAGCTGCTCGACGGGCTGATGGGTGGGGCCATCCTCACCGAGCCCGACCGAATCGTGAGTCCACGAGTAGATGACGTGCGCCTCGCTCAGCGCCGCCAGCCGGACGGCGCCACGCATGTAGTCGCTGAAGACGAAGAAGGTGCCCCCCACGGGAAGGACCCCGCCGTGCAGGGCCAATCCGTTCATCACCGCGCCCATGCCGTGCTCCCGGATACCGAAGTGGACCTGGGCTCCCCCGGGGGTCTCCTTCTCCTGGGCCTGTCCGTCCGTCAGGGCCACCCCGTTGTTCTCGGTCAGGTCGGCCGATCCGGCCATCAGCCCGGGGATCGAGGCGGCCGAGGCGTTGATGCAGGCGTTCACGGCCCGCCTCGTCGCCATCTCTTCCCCCGCCTTGAAGGTGGGTAGCGTCTTCTCCCATCCGGCCAGGCCCCGACCGGCCTGGGCCGCGTCCCACGCCTGGCGGTCGCCCGTCCAGCCGTCCAGGCGCGCCTGCCACTCGAGCCGCCGTTGGCGGCCCCGGGCCGTCGACCCCCGGTAGAACTCGAGCACCTCGGCGGGCACCCAGAAGGTCTGGTCGGCCGGGAGTCCGAGGATCTCCTTCGTCTTCACGATCTCCTCGGACTCGAGGGGCGTGCCGTGGGCGGCGGCGGTGTCCATCACGTCGGGAGCGGGCCACCCGATGTGGCTGCGCAGGGAGATCAACGACGGTTTGTCCTCCACCGCCATGGCCCGGCGCACGGCCGCTTCGAGCGCGGCGGTGTCGTTGGCCACTTCGCCGATGTCCTCGGTGTGCCAGCCGTAGGCGGCGAAGCGCCCGGGGACGTCGTCGGAGTAGGCGAGCTCGGTGGGCCCGTCGATCGAGATGTGGTTGTCGTCGTAGACGTAGATCAGCCGTCCGAGTCCCAAGTGGCCGGCCAGCGACGCCGCTTCGTGGCTGACCCCTTCTTCAAGGTCGCCGTCGGAGCACAGGACGAAGGTGTAGTGGTCGACCAGATCGGGTCCGTAACGGCTGCGCAGGAACCGCTCGGCCAGCCCGAGCCCCACCCCGTTGCCGAATCCCTGGCCGAGCGGGCCGGTGGTGACCTCGATGCCGGGGGTCATGTGCATCTCGGGGTGCCCCGGCGTCAAGCTGCCCCACTGACGGAATTGCTCGAGATCCTCGAGGGTGAGCCCGTAGCCGGTCAGGTAGAGCATCGAATACAGCAGGATCGACGCGTGGCCGCAGGACAGCACGAACCGGTCCCGGTCCGGCCACTTGGGCTCGCTCGGGTCGTGGTTCATCACCCGGGTCCACAGCACGTGGGTCAGTGGGGCGAGGGCCATGGCCGTGCCGCTGTGACCGGAGTTCGCCTTGCGGGGCCCATCCATGGCCAGCCCCCGGATGACGTTGATACCCAGCTCCTCGAGCGCCTCATCGACCACGCGGCCCACCGTACTCAACCGGGGGAGTCGGCCGCGTCGCGCAACAGAGCCAGAGACGCGGTGAACCCGTGGACGAAATTCTGACCCCCCACAGGCCCGATCTCGCCGGCGGCGAAGAAGCCGGCCAGGGGAACGGGACCGAGCAGATCGGTGAGCACCCGCACGTCGTGGTGCGGCTCGTCGAACAGACGCGAGCCCCGACCGTTGCAGGTGAACATCAGGGCCCCATCGGCCTGACGACCCTTCAACAGGACGTGCAGATCCTCGTCGGCCGTCCGGGCGTCGCGCAGATGGAATTGGACGGTCGTCCCCACTGGCATCACGTCCCCGACGGCGATGGCACCGCTGCGGCGATCGGCACCGAGAACGCTGCGCAAGAGGAAGTCGCCCCGGCCGAACGACTCGCGGTGCTCGTCGATCACCCTCCCGATCTGCAGCCCGCCCATCTCGAGCAGCGCCACCTCGTCTTCGGTCAGCGCGCCGTGGGCCTGCGCCACCAGCCGCTCCAACGCCGGCGTGCCCGCCAGCTCGAGGATCACGTTCCGGTCGGAGCGGGTCACCACCACCGGTTGGCCGAAGGGCCGGCACCCCTGGGACACCACCGTCTCGACCCCGACGCCGGGGCCGAGCAGCACGCCCACCGCCCCCGACACCTGCATCTGACGTCCGAAGGCCAGACGGTTCCCGCCCGGCGCATGGGCGGCCGACGCCATCCCCCCGACCACGGGCAGACCCGGGTGGCGCGCCGCCACCCACGACAGGAACCGCTCGGCCGGGAAGCTGAAGGGATCGGCCATGAGCAGAAGGGCCTGCGGCGCGAAGGCGATGTCGTCGGGCCAGCCTCCCACCACCAACCCGTCGTCACCGGGGTCGTCGACGGCGGTCAGCGAGACCGGCAGCAGGGGCCCTGTGCGCGCCGCGAAGAGCGACACCGCCGCCGTCTGCTCGATCTCGCGGTGGGGACCGACGATCGATTCGGCCGCGGCGCCGAGAAGCACCAGGGGATGAAGGATGTCGTCGATGGCGGCGACGGCGTCCTCGAGGGCACCGGCGAAGGGCGGCGTCACGAAGACGAAGGCGAGATCGGGCCGTTCCCCGAAACGGTCGAGGATCTCTCCGGCCACTTCGCCCACGGCATGAGCGGGCACCGGGTGTTCGCTCAGAGCGGCGGCGAACGGCATCGAAATCAGACCCTACCCGGAGCCCTCCTCGGCACCCGTTCGCCGCCGCCAGCACGGCTCGCCGCCGACCCAGACCCTCTCGACCTCCAGATCGGCGCCGAGCGCCACCAGGTCGGCGCGGCGTCCCGGGCTGATCGCCCCGCGGTCGTCGAGTCCCAGCAGAGAGGCCGGCGTGGTGCTGGCGGCGGCGATGGCGTCGCCCAGGCCGATCCCAGCCACCGTGACCGTGTTGGCCACGGCCCGGTCCATGGCCAGCACCGATCCGACGAGAGTCCCGTCGGCCATCCGCGGGGGCTCGCCCACCGCGCCGGGGCTCGTCGCGACGGCGTAGGGGCCGACGGGGCCGACGGCCACGGCGTCGGTCACGAGGACCGTCCGGGCCGCGCCCTTCGACCGGAAGGCGATCCGCACCAGCGCCGGATCGATGTGGACGAGGTCGGCGATCAACGACACCGCCAGACGGTCGTCGGACAGCGCCGCGCCGAGGAGCCCGGGGGCCCGCGGCCGGAAAGGGCCCATGGCATTGCCCAGGTGGGTGACGAGCCGGGCCCCGGCGTCGGCCGCGGCCCGGGCCACCTCCAGATCGCAGGCCGAGTGGCCGAGGGACACGAGCACGCCGGCTCCCACCAGCGCCTCGATCGCCGCCAGGGCGCCGGGCAGCTCGGGGGCCAGGGTGACGAGGGCTACGCCGGAGCCGAGACCGGCGAGCCACCGTCCGTCGACCGACCCGTGCAGCGACGGCGGGTGATGGGCCCCGGCCACGGCCAGGAACGGACCTTCGAGATGGGCGCCGGCGATGGCCGGACGGCCCCGGCCGGGCCGGCCGGCGGCCCCGGTGATCCGTTCGAGGGAGGCCTCCATGGCCGCCAGGGTGGCCGAGACGAGTGTCGGGCACCACGTCGTCACCCCCTGCGCGAGAAGCAGGTCGTCGAGAACGTCCCAGTCGTCGCCATCGGCGTCGGCCACGTCGACCGCTCCGATCCCGTTCATCTGGAGATCGATGAAGCCCGGGGCCAGGATCTCGTAGGTGGCGGCCCCGGTGGCGGGGCCGACGGTGGTGATGAGGCCGTCCTCGAACCGGACCTCCCCGGGGCAGACGGGCCCCGAGGCGGTGAAGACGGTGGCCGCTCGCACGCAGGTGGCGGGGGCGCTGGCCATGGCCGTCGTACGGTACCTTCTCGGCGTGGCCGATCCCCGGGTGCAGGTCCCGCCCAATTGCGACCTCACCCTGGGCATGATCTGCATCGAGAAGTCCGAGCCGGGACGCACGACGTGGCGGATGCCGGCCGACGAACGTTTCACCAATCCGGTGGGTCTCATCCAGGGGGGATTCCTGGCCGCCTGCTGCGACTCGGCCATGGGCGCCTCCGCCGTCACCTGGGCCCGGGGCAAGAAGGTGTTCTCCTCCAACGCCGAGATGAAGATCAGCTTCCTCGCCCCCGTCCGGGCCGGAGGCACGCTCACCTGTGCGGCACGGGTCGTCTCGGGCGGGAGCAGGGTGGCCTTCGTCGAGGCCGACCTGACCGACGACGAAGGCCGTCTGGTGGCCAAGTCGAGTTCCACCTACCTTTTCTCCGCCCGTTCCTGAATCACCGCTCTCCCGGGCGGCCATCGGCCATCGGCCATCGGTCGAGGTCACGACGGCAGGGACTGCTTGCCTTGCTCGGGGGCAGCGGGGGAGGATGGTCGATCACCACTGAGGAGGGCCGTGCCGGGACGAGCTGATCGACGGGAGAAAGGCGCTGGCCGCGGGGGCATCGCCGCCGGCGGCAGCGAATTCGTCGAACTCGTCGTCGCCTACGCCAAGCAGGAGACCCTCGGCCCGCTGCGCGGCCTGGCCCGCTTCGTGGGGTTCGCCGCCGGCGCCACCATCTTGTGGTCGGTGGGGTCGCTGCTGCTCCTGCTCGCCCTCCTGCGCCTGCTCCAGACCGAGACGGGATCGGCCTTCGAAGGCAACCTCTCCTGGCTGCCCTACGTGATCACGGCCGTGGCCGCCCTGGCCATCCTGGGCCTGTCGGCCTGGAGGATCACGAAGACACCCTCCTCCACCCGGACGACCGCCCGCTCGAGCGGCGGGGAAGGATCATGACCATGGCCAGTACGGCGCCCACCACCCGGATCACCCGGGCCGACCTCGAGGCCAAGCTGCGGGAGGTGACGGGAGAGGCCACCGAGTCCGTCGAGGCGGTGAAACCCCAGCTCATCGGGTCGGCGGTGGCAGGCCTTCTCCTGGTCGTGATCATCGCCTACCTGTTCGGCCGCCGCCGGGGCAAGAAGCGCTCGGCCATCGTCGAGATCCGCCGGGTCTGACCGGTGGACCGCATCCTGCGTACCTTCGTCTCCCGCTCCCTGCGGCGTGGCATGGCCGGGGAACCGATCTGGTTGGCCGTGGCCCTCGGCTTCTGGCTCGTCCGCCGGGTTCGTAACGCGGGGCCCGAGGTGATCTGGGAGGGTCGGGTCTCCCCGGGCCAACGCCTGGTCGTCACCACCAAGGATCCCGACACGCGGGCGGGACCGGGCGGGGAGTGACGCCCGCCGCCGGCGGGTCCCGGGGAACACTGGCGGCAGGGGAGCGCGTCCTGCTC
>DATNJD010000089.1:0-20799 GCA_035604075.1 Acidimicrobiales bacterium | reverse complement strand
AGGCGCCCTCCGCCTGCCGGACGCTGCGCCGCCCCACCAGCCGCCGCAGCCGCTGGACCCGCTGGTGGCGCAGCCCGAGCTGCGTCAGGAGGCGTCCACCGTCTCGGCCTCGACGTCCACCGCGGTCTCGGTCGCGTCGGCAGGAGCCGACCCGCCCGTCGACGGTCCGGCCGTGACCGGCGGCAGGGCCGCCTTGGCCAGGACGACCAGCTGGGCGAAGGAGTCGGGGTCGGTCACGGCCAGGTCGGCCAGCACCTTGCGGTCGACGGTGATCTCGGCCAGGCGCAGACCGGCGATCAGCCGGCTGTAGCTCATGTCGTTGACCCGCGCGGCGGCGTTGATCCGCTGGATCCACAGTCGCCGGAAGTCACCCTTGCGGGCCCGGCGGTCGCGGTAGGCGTACCGCATCGAGTGCATGACCGCTTCATTGGCGGAGCGGAAGCTCCGGCTGCGGTTCCCGTAGTAGCCCTGTGCCTGCTCGAGGACGGCGCTGCGATGCTTCTTACCGTTGATGGCGCGCTTCACCCTGGCCATGTCGCTCCCTTCATGAGGTCGATCCCGTTGTGTCCGGTGGTCGCGGAATCCCGGCCACCGCCCCCGTCCGTAGGGGCTGTCGCGCCCGACGCCTCAGCGTCCGAGCAGCCGCCGCACCTCGCGCATGTCGGCGGAGGCGACATCGCTCTCGCGCCCGAGTCGCCGCGTCCGACGGGACGACTTCTTCTCGAGCAAATGTGACCGGTTGGCCTTCAGTCGGCGGATCTTGCCCGTCCCGGTGATCTTGAACCGCTTGGCGGCCCCCCGGTCGGTCTTCATCTTCGGCATCTCAGGTCCCTTCCTCGATCGGGACCACGGGGCTGCCCACAGGCACTCCCTCCGCCCCGGCGGCACCACCCCCGTTGGTCGATGCCGGGGTGGCGTTGATCGTCGTCGCTACCTCTGTCGCCTTCACTGCCTCCGGTGCCTTCGCCACCTGTGACGCCGGTGCGCCGCGTCCTTCGTCTCTCGGTGCTCGGGCGGCGGCCGACTGCTTCGCCCGCTTGTCCGGTGCCAACACCATCACCATGTTCCGACCGTCCAACCTCGGTTCGGCCTCGACCCGGGCCATCCCTTCGACCTGCTCGGCGAGGCGGTCGAGGATCTTCTTCCCGAGCTCGGGATGAAAGACCTCGCGGCCCCGGAACATGATCGTGACCTTGACCTTGTGTCCTTCGTCGAGAAACCTCTTGACCTGCCGGGTCTTGGTGTCGAAGTCGCCGATCCCGATCTTGGGCCGGTACTTCATCTCCTTGATCCCGACGCTCGTGGTCTTGCGCCGCGATTCCTTGGCCTTCTGGGCTGCGTCGAACTTGAACTTTCCGTAGTCCATGATGCGGCACACCGGTGGATTCGCCTGAGGCGCGACCTCCACCAGATCCAGATCGAGCTGTCGAGCGAGGTTCAACGCTTCCGGCAACGGCCTGATCCCGAGTTGCTGCCCGTCGGGGTCTACCAGGCGCACGTCCCGTGCGCGGATGCGGTCGTTGATCCTTGGCTCACCGGTCGTCGTGGTGGTGGCGATGCGGCATCTCCCGTCGTTGTGGACGCCAGGTCTCCCCGGAGTCCTCGTCGGAAGCGCGACCGCTGCCCGTGGTTCTCGTCCTCGACGGACCACCGTGACCCGGCGCACCACTTCCGTGCTGGCCGGGTGGGGGTGCACGAAAGTGCGACCCCGCTTCCTTGTTCACTTGAGCCTCTACGCTACCAGGCGTGAGGGTAGTGGGTCAGTCTGACCCTGACGCGTACATTGGGCTTAACGTCGGAAGCCCCGAAGGGCAGTTTCACGCCTCCCCCTACCGGGGAACCGACGGCTCGCACAAGGGGCAACGATAGCGGAGGGGTGTAATGGTCCAAACTGACCTATTACGGGGATGAGCAGCCTCTGGACACCTGACGGTGAGCACCGCGTGGGGCGTGAGCCGCCGCCCTCGACCCCGGGCGGCGCACCCCCCGACAGTGGACCGGGAAGGGCGGGGTCCGACGGCGGTGGCGCCGACGACATCGACGACCTGAGCCCCGAGGAGCGCGAAGCCCTTGCGACCCGGCTCGAGGAGCTGCGCAACCAGCTGATGGCCACGCCGGCCGAGGTGGTCATCGCCAACCACGCCTACGGCCTCTTCGAGCTGGCCGCCATCCACCTCTCCCAGCAGCCACCCCAGCTGGAGCAGGCCCGCCTGGCCGTCGACGCCCTGGGCGCGGTGGTGGGGGCCCTGACCGGGCGCCTGGGCGAGGCCGAGCCGTCGCTGCACGACGCCCTGGCCCAGATCAGGCTCACCTTCGTCCAGATCGCCGAGATGATGAAGGGTCAGCCGGCCGACGATCCCGGCGCCGGAGCCGGACCGACCGGCGCCACATCCTCGGCCTGAACCGCATCTGCCATCGGAACGATGGCGCGCGCTTCGAACCGCCCCAGGTGACCGGCCGACAGCAGGAAGGTGATCCGGGCCCCGACGTCGATGTGGCGGGACCCGTCCGCCACCGCCGTGCAGTGGAAGCCGTAGCGACGGCCGTCGTCGCCGAGCACGTGCCCGAGGCCCCGGTGGTCGTCGAACTCGTCGACGACGCCGGTCTGGAGCTCTCTCGACGAGGTACTGCCCGGCATCTCTGACCTCCGACCGTCAGTGGACGATCTTGGACAGGGGCAGCTCGATGATGTCGGTCGCCCCCTTGTCCTTCAACGCCGGGATCAGGATGTTCACTTGGCGCTTCGGCACCACCGTCTCGACGGCGAAGCCGCCCCCGCCCGACAGCTCCGACACGGTGGGAGCCTTCAGGGAGGGAAGGACGGCCACCACCTCGGCCAGCGCGCTGCGGGCCACGTTCAACTTGAGCAGTACCTTCCCCCGGGCCTCGAGGGTGCCCTGCAGGAGCGTCAGGATCTGCGTCATGGCGTGGCGCTTCACCGGATCGGCGGCGGCCGTCGGGTTGGCGATGAGCTCGGTGCACGACTCCAACAGCGTCCCGATGATCCGCAGACCGGCGGCGGCGAGGGCCCGGCCCGTCTCGGTGATCTCCACCACGGCGTCGGCGATGTCGGGGATCTTGGCCTCGGTGGCGCCGTAGGAGAGACGGATCTCGGCCTGCACGCCCTGCTTCTCGAGCATCCGCCGGGTCAGCTCCGGGTACTCGGTGGAGACCCGACAGCCGGCGGGCAGGTCGGCCACGGTGGTGACGGGCGAGTCGCGGGCCACGGCCACCACCACCCGGATGGGGTTGCTCGAGACCTTCGAGTAGGCGAGGGTGCCGAGCGACACCACGTCGGCCCCCGTCTCCTCGATCCAGTCGCGTCCGGTGATGCCAATGTCGAAGAGCCCGTCGGCCACGTACAGGGGAATCTCCTGCGGTCGCAGGATCCGCACCTCGTCGATGCGGGGATCGTCGATGCGGCCCCGGTACTCGACCTCGGACCCGCGGTCGACGCCCAGGTCGGCGTGGGCGAACAGCTCCATGGTGGCCTTCTCGAGCGAGCCCTTGGGCAGCACCAGGCGCAGCATCAGAAGTCCCCGTCCCCCGCCGACGAGGCCCCGGAACCGGGCAGCACCTCGAGCAGCCGCACCATCTCGAGGGCGGTGACGGCCGCCTCGTAGCCCTTGTTGGTCTGGCCGGGCCCGGCCCGCTCGATGGCCTGGGCCACGGTGTCGGTGGTGAGCACGCCGAAGATCACCGGCACACCGGTGTCGAGGGCCACCCGCTGGAGACCGGCGGCGCATTCGCCCGCCACGAAGTCGAAGTGGGCGGTGTCACCGCGGATGACCGCCCCCAGGGCGATCACGGTGTCGTAGCGGCCCGAACGCAGCAGACGCGAGGCGGCCACCGGTAGCTCGACGGCCCCCGGCACCCAGGCCACGGCCACCGTGTCGAGCGGTACCCCGTGGTCCTTCAGACCTCCGAGGGCGCCGTCGAGGAGCCGTTCGGTGATCCCCCCGTTGAACTTGGCGCACACGAGCGCCACCCGGGCGGGGCCGCCCGCCTTCCCCTCGTACGACGTCCCCACCATCTGGGCCACGTCCTCGACGACCCCGGGACGCAACGCCGTCTCGTCAGAGCTCGTCATCGAGTCCCTCCATGATGTGACCGAGCCGCGCCTGCTTCGTCCGCAGGTAGTCGATGTTCTCGGGATTGGCGTGGTTGGCGAGCGACACCCGGTCGGTGATGTCGAGGCCGAATCCCTCGAGCCCGCCGTACTTCATGGGGTTGTTCGTCATCAGTCGCATCGTCGTCACACCCAGGTCGACGAGGATCTGGGCCCCGATCCCGTACTCGCGGTTGTCCACCGGCAGACCGAGCTCCAGGTTGGCGTCGACCGTGTCGTGACCCTGCTCCTGCAGGCCGTAGGCGCGCAGCTTGTGGGCGAGGCCGATGCCGCGGCCCTCGTGGCCCCGCAGGTAGACGACGACGCCGGTCCCCGCCTCGGCGATGAGGCGCAGCGCCTCGTGCAACTGCGGCCCGCAGTCGCAGCGCAAGGACCCGAGCACGTCGCCGGTCAGGCATTCCGAGTGCACCCGGACGAGCACGTCGCTCTTCCCCGCCAGGTCGCCCTTCACGATGGCCAGGTGGTGCTCGCCGTCGATGACCGCTTCGTAGACGTAGCCCGAGAAGTCACCGAAGTCGGTGGGGATGCGCGCCGGTCCGGCGATCCGGCGGACGAGCTTGTCCTTGCGCCGTCGGTAACGGACGAGATCGGCGATGGAGATCATCAGCAGGTCGTGCTTCTTGGCGAACGCCTCCAGCTCGGGCTGGCGGGCCATCCCCTGCTTGTCCTCGGACACGATCTCGCACAGCACCCCGGCCGGGTAGAGACCGGCCGCCTTCACCAGGTCGATGGTGGCCTCGGTGTGGCCGGCCCGCTTGAGCACGCCGCCGGCCCGGTAGCGCAGGGGGAAGATGTGGCCGGGGCGGTTCAGGTCGGTGGCCCGGGTGTGGGGATCGATCAGGGCCTGGATGGTGGCGGCCCGGTCCTCGGCCGAGATGCCCGACGAGGTGCCGTGCCGGTAGTCCACGCTCACCGTGAACGCCGTGCGCTGCGACTCGGTGTTGGCCGACACCATCAGCGGCAGCTCCAGCTGGTCGGCCCGGTCCCCCGTGAGCGGCGTGCAGATCACCCCGGAAGTGTGGGCCAGGAAGAAGGCGATCTTCTCGGGCGTGGCCGCCTGGGCCGCCATCACCAGGTCGCCTTCGTTCTCGCGATCCTCGTCGTCGACCACGATGACGATCTCGCCCCGGCTGATCGCCGCGATCGCCTCCTCCACCTTGGCCGTCATGCCGCCGCCTCCAACTCGACCCGGAGGTCGTCACCGAGCCTGGTCACCGAGACCAACCGGCCCCGCCACAGTCCCTCCATGGTGCTGGCCCCGGCGCCGGCGAACATGGGCACGGCGTCGTTCCCGCCGAACAGGGCGGGGGCCAGGTAGACGACGTAGCGGTCCACCATCCGGTCGTGGTGAAAGGCATGGGCGACCGTGGCCCCCCCCTCCACCAGCACCTGCAGGATGCCCTGGGCGCCGAGCTCGTCGAGCACGGCACCCGGTTCGCCGTTCATCTCCATGGCCGGCAGCACCCGGGCACCGGCCGGGGCCTTGCCGAGCACCACGCGCACGGGTTGGCGGTCGGGCTCGGGGTCGATCCGGACGGTCAGCTGGGGGTCGTCGCTGCGCACCGTCCCCGCCCCCACGAGGACAGCATCCGAGGCGGCGCGCAGCCGGTGGGCATCGGCACGCGCCTCGGCACCGGTCAGCCACTTGGACGTCCCGTCCGGCGCCGCGATGCGGCCGTCGAGGGTGGCGGCCAGCTTGAGCACGACCCAGGGCCGGCCCGTGCGGCGGTGCTTCAGGTAGGGCGCCAAGAGCTCGGCCGCCTCGTCGGCGGCCACTCCCACCGTCACCTCGATGCCGGCCTGGCGCAGCTCCTCGACGCCGCGTCCGGCCACCCGGGGATCGGGGTCGAGCACGGCCACCACCACCCGGGAGACGCCGGCGGCCACGATCGTCTCCGTGCACGGCGGCGTGAGGCCGTGGTGGGCGCACGGCTCGAGCGTGCTGTAGAGGGTGGCGCCGTGGGCGTGGGACCCCGCCGCGGTCAGGGCCACCACCTCGGCGTGGGGTCCCCCGGGGGGCTGAGTGGCCCCTTCGAAGGTCCGGTCGCCCGCCACCACCACGCATCCCACCCAGGGGTTGGGGGCCGTCCGTGTCCGTACCGAGGCCGCCAGGGCCAGGGCGCGTCGCATGGCGTCCGTGTCTTCGCCCTGGTCACCCGGACCGGGCGACGGGTTTCCAACCGGCGTCATGGGATCACGAGTCTACTGGTGCCCCCGGCAGCGCCTTCTCGCCCGCCACCCTGATCTGTCGGGCGGCGTCCCACGGTCGCTCGGCGCCGAAGACGGCCGAGCCGGCCACGAGCACCCGGGCCCCGGCCGCCACCACGAGCGGCGCCGTCTCCTCGTCGATCCCGCCGTCCACCTCGAGCTCGGCGGCCGATCCAAGCCGGTCGAGCTCCTGGCGCGTCCGGGCGATCTTGGGCAGCACCTCGGCCATGAAACTCTGACCCCCGAAGCCGGGGTGCACGGTCATGCACAGGATCAGGTCGGCCTCGGCCAGGAAGGGGTCGATGGCCTCGTAGGGGGTCTCGGGATTGATGGCCAACCCGGCCCGCAGTCCCAGGCTCTTGGCCTCGGCCAGCAGGGCCGAGGTGTTTCCCACCTCGACGTGCACCGTGCAGCCGTCGGCCCCGGCCCGACGGAAGGCCTCCAGGTAGGCCCCGGGGTCGGTCATCATCAGGTGGCAGTCGAAGAACAGCCCCGAGTGCCGGCGCAGCGACGCCACCACCGGCGGCCCGATGGTCAGGTTGGGCACGAAGTGGCCGTCCATCACGTCGATGTGCAGCCAGTCGGCCTCGCTCGTCACCTCTCCCACCGCTTCGGCCAGCCCCCCGAAGTCGGCCGACAGCACGGAGGGGGCGATCTTCAGCATCGCCGCCGAGCCTACGACCTCCGCCTCAGCGGGCCGCCGACCGGGGTCACCCCCGGTGGGTCACCGCCGAACGGTAGACAGGCTCGGCGGTTCGGAACGCGAGGATGTCGTCCTCCGACCAGACCGGCGACGACGAGACCGAGCCGACGGGCAGGGGGAAGGAACCGTCGCTCCGAACCAGATCGCGCACGTCGCTCTCGGCGACACCGAGGCAGGCGGCGACGTCGCCGATGCCGAGCAGCACCGGAATCTCGGGCAGGCCCGGGAGAGCCGCCCCGGGGAGTCGTCGCGACGCCCGTCGACGCGTGGGAGGCCCCGTGACATCCGCCGCTTCGGTGGCCGACGAATAGAGGACGGGCACACCCTCGCCCTGCCTCTTCGACTCGTACATGGCCTTGTCGGCCCGGGCGACGAGGGCGTCGGCCGTCATCGCCGGCGATGAGCAGGCCACTCCGATGCTGGCTCTCAGGTCGATGACCCCGGCGGCCAGGGCAATCTCGCCGGTGAGCGACTCGCCGATGCGCCGGGCCACGACGAGGGCGTCGTCTGCTCCGCCGATATGGGGACAGACGACGAGGAATTCGTCTCCGCCGACGCGTCCCACGATGTCGTCGTCGCGCATGGCGGCGCCCAGACGGTGGGCCACGGCGACGAGCAACTCGTCACCCGCGGCGTGACCGAGCAGGTCGTTCACCGGCTTGAAGAGGTCGAGATCGATGAAGATCACGCCGGTGGGGCCTGAGCCCGACGCGCTCAGCAACCGGTCCAGCGCCGCCATGGTCGACCCCCGGTTGTAACAGCGGGTGAGCATGTCGAACGTGGCCTTGTCCTCGAGCTCGAGGTGCATGCGGGCACTCTCGGTGATGTCCGCCACGCAGACGATGGCCCCGGTGACGGTCCCGTCCTTGCCGTTCAACGGACGCGAGCTCACGTGGCAGCGGCGCTTCTCGCCGCTGTCGGCGAGGCACAGGTCGATTTCGACGTCGGCGTCCCCGTCGTCGTTGAGCACGGCGGCCAGCGTGGCGTCCAGGACGGACCGGTCCTCCGGCGTCACCGTGGCCAGCAGCACACCGAGGTCGTCGGTGGGCTCGGTGCCGAGGATCTGGTGGAGACGCTCGTTGCTGTAGACGACACGCCTGTCCGCCTCCACCTGGAAGAGACCCACGGGTAGCGCCTGGGCCAGGCGCTGGAGCAATTGCTCGCGTTCGGCCAGCGATTCCTGGGCCGCCATCTCCACCGAGACGTCGATCATCTCCACCAAGATGTGGTCGCGACCAGGCTGTCCCAAGAAATTGTGGAGCGTCGTGTCCAGCCAGATCCACTGGCCGTCCTTGCACCGGCGGCGACACCGCATCTGGTGCGGCCGGTGGGTGGCGAGCATCGACATCCACCCTTCGATGGCCCGGGCCTGATCGTCGGGATGGATCATGTCGAGAGCGGGCTTGCCCACGAGATCCTCCTCCGTCCACCCGAAAAGCAGCGTGAACGCCTCGTCGCACCCGAGGACGTGGGCCACGTTGTCCTGGCGCAGCGTGGCGTAGCGGGGCCGGCTGGGCTGCGCCTCGCTCATCTCGACGTGGACTCCTTCAACCGTCTCGGGGACGACGATGGCGAGCAGGATGCCGTGGGCGGGCCGCAGGTCGGCGAAGTGGAGCATCAACCACTGATCCGGTGCGTTGGCGAGGCGTATCGGCATTTCGGCCTGGCCCACTCTGAGCGCCTCGTACCAGGCCTTGGCCACCAGGGTCGTGTCCTCGGCCACCACGTGATCGAGCAGCGACCGGCCTTCCAGGACCAGGTGGCGGTCCAGCGCAAGCGTGTCGGGCATGGGGATGCGGAGTCCGCTCGACGCCGCCGACAACACGAGGGCGTCGGGGTAGTCGGCCAGGAGCCTGTGCGCTTCGTTCAGGACCGTCTCAAGATCGAAGGCCTGGTGGTCGTCGTCCACGTCGTGCCACTTCTTTCGGGATCGGGTGCGCCGGTGCCCGGGCCCCCCTAACCCTTTCGTCACATCGGCGACCGCGGTTGAGCCCCGGGGCAGGACCAGCCGGGGCCCTCAGCAGCGATCCCCCGGGCTATGCCCCCAGGACCTCGCCCGGCTCGAGATGCACGCCCCGGCGCCAGTCGGCCACCCCCATGGGCCGCTTCCCGGCCGGCTGCACCGTCACCAGCTCGAGCCGTCCCGACCCGCACGCCACGGCCGTGGCAGAACCACTGCCCTCACCGTGAGGGGCGGTGATGCAGCCCGGCGCCGGAGGCGATCCGGCGTCGCCGGGGTCGTCGGCATCGTCGCCGAGGACGCGGGCGTCGAGGATGCGCAGGCGCTCGCCCCGGAACGTCGTCCAGGCCCGGTCGAGCCGGACCAGCCGCTGCACCGACGGGGCCGGCTCCCGCCAGTCGATCCGGAACTCGGCCGGGTCGAGCTTGGCGGCGTAGGTGGGCTCGCCCGTCTGGGCGTCGCCCGGGCCGAGCGCCGCCACCCCGCCCGCCAGTACGTCGGTGAGAAGGGCGGCCCCGGCGGCCGACAGCCGCTCCAACAGCGCCGTTGCGTGCTCGTCGGTGCCGATCGCCAGCTCGTGCCGGGCGAGCACGGGGCCGGTGTCGAGCCCGGCGTCGAGCCGCATCACGCACACGCCGGTCACGGTGTCTCCCGCCAGGACGGCCCTCTCCACCGGCGCCGCCCCCCGCCACCGGGGCAGCAGGGAGAAGTGCACGTTGACCATGGGCACGGCGTCGAGAACCCGCTCGGGGATGATCTTCCCGTAGGCCACAACGACGGCCAGCTCGGCGCCGCTGTCAAGCACGTCGTCGAGCCGGTCGCTCACGGCCAGGCCGAGATCGAGGGCGGCGCTCTTCACCGGGCTCGGCATCACCTGCGTCCCGCGTCCGCGCCGGGTGTCGGCCCGGCTCACGACCAACACCACCTCGTGACCGGCGGCCACGAGGGCCTCCAGAGGGGCGACGGCGGGGGCGGGCGATCCGAGATAGGCGAGCCGGGCCACCACGGTCAGCTTCCGGTCGGGGTGGGCGCGATCAGAGTTCGGCGTGTTCGTCGAGGCCGGCCTCGGCGGCCAGCCGGGCCAACCCGTCGGGGTCGCTTCCCGACAGCGTCCACGACCGCAGGAGCTTGAGCGCGACCTTGCGCTGGTCGTCGTCGAGCCGCTCGACCAGCAGCACGCCGTCGAGGTGGTCGACCTCGTGCTGGAAGACCCGGGCCTCGTACTCGTCGGCGTCGATGGAGATCTCGTTGCCCTCGAGGTCCCGCCCCGTCAGATGGATCTCCTTGGGCCGCACGATGGGCCACGCCAGCCCGGGCACCGACAGGCACCCCTCCATGAACGTCCACTCGCCCCGGGCGTCGGAGATCACCGGGTTCACGATCGTCTTCGGCCCCTCGTCGTCGTGCAGGTCGTAGACGAACATCCTCTTCTGGACGCCTACCTGGGGGGCGGCGAGGCCCACCCCGGGCGCCTCGTACATCGTCACCACCATGTCGTCGGCCAGCACCTTCAGCCGCCCGTCGATCTCGGCCACCTCGGGGGCGCGCTGCTTCAGCACGGGGTCGCCGAAGAGCCGGATGTTGTAGGCGGTCACCGCACCATCGTACCGGCGCCCCGTTCGGGGGCCGGTCAGTCGGGGATGACCATGGACGACACCGGGGACAGCCCCGACGTCGTCTTCGACCGGTACATGGTCTGGATGTCGGTGAACTCGGCCAGCCCCCACGGGCCGTTCTCCACGCCGATCCCGCTCCATTTGAAACCGCCGAAGGGAAACTGCGGGCCCATGGCCAGGTGCACGTTCACCCACGCCGTCCCCGCCTCCAGCCGGCCCGCCACCTCGGCGGCCCGGTCGGTGTCGGTCCCCCACACCGAGCCGGAGAGGCCGAAGTGCGTCCCGTTGGCCCGCTCCACGGCGTCGTCGATGTCCCGGTAGCTGATCACCGGCAGCGCCGGCCCGAACTGCTCCTCGTCCACGATCCGCACCCCGTCGGACAGACCCGACAGCACGGTGGGCTCGAAGAAGTACCCGGGCCGGTCCATGGGCTTCCCGCCCGCGGCGGCCGTGGCCCCGTGGGCCAGGGCGTCGGCCACCAGCTCGGTCACCCGCTCGTACTGCGGCTTGTTGTTGATGGGCCCGAGCTTGTTGGCGCTGTCGGTCCCGTCGCCCACCGTCACCGCCTTCGCCCGGCTGGCCAGCAGGTCGACCACCTCGTCGTACATGGCCTCGGGCACGTACACCCGCTTGATGGCCGAGCAGATCTGCCCGTTGTTGGCGAAGGCCCCGCCGAAGATCCCGTCGGCCACCACGGCCGGGTCGGCGTCGTCCAGGATGATGGCGGGGTCGTTCCCGCCGAGCTCCAACGTCACCCGCTTGAGGTCGGGGGCGGCCGCCATGGCCACCAACTTCCCCGTCTCGATGGAGCCGGTGAAGCTGATCTTCCTGGGCACGGGGTGCGTCGTCATGCGCGCCCCCAGGCCGTCGCCGCCGCTCACCACGTTCAGCACGCCCGGCGGCAGCACCGACCGCAGCAGCTCCCCGATCTTGAGCGTCGACAGCGGCGTGAAGGGCGACGGCTTCATCACGATGGTGTTCCCGGCCAGAAGGGCGGGCGCGATCTTCCAGAAGGCCAGGTTCACGGGGAAGTTCCACGGCGTGATGGCGGCCACCACCCCGAGCGGCCGGTGCATGACCTCGACCAGGGCCTCCTCGTCGTCCTGCAGGATCTGCCGGGGCAGCTCCAGATCGGCGAAGTACGTGCACCACATGGCCGAGCCGAACATCTCCAGGTTGGCGTCGTTCAGGGGCTTGCCCTGTTCGGCCGTGAGCACGGGCGCAATCTCCTCGAGCGACGCCATGAGCAGTCCGGTGATGTCGCGCAGGCACTGCCGCCGCACCCCCTCGTCGGCCTTCCAGTCCCGGTAGGCCTTGGCGGCCGAGTCCATCGCCGCGTCGAGCTGGGCGGCCGAGCACTCGGGGGCCTCGGCGAAGACCTCGCCCGTGGCCGGGTTGATCACACCGAATGTCTCCTCGGTGGCCACGGCGTCGCCCCCGATGGTCATGGTGAAGTCGGCCATGTGCTCCCCTCCTGATCGTGTCGGCCCCCTGGGGCCACCGGGAACCTTACGACGTCACGTCGAAAAGGCGAAGACCGCCCCGATGCGGGAGTCGTCGAGCGGACACCCGACGAACGCCGTGGTGTCGGTGAGGGCGAAGCTGGCCCCGCACGATTGGTCGGGGCCGCCGTCGGGAGCGGTGAGATCGGCCGTCGGCGACCACGTTCCCCCTATATCGGTGTACTCGACGTCGGCCCCGGCGCCGCCGTTCATCGTGGGAACGCTGACCAGAAGGGTCGCCCCCGAGATGGCGCCGATGAAGAAATTGTCGCTCGCCACGCCGTCGGTCTGTCCCACCTGGGCGCTCTGGGTCCAGGTACCGCCGGACTCGTCGAAGACGTACACCGCTCCCTGAGGCGCGGCATACGAGCCGATGGCCGCCTCGCTCCCGTCGATGTCCACCGACACCCCGAAATTGTCGTTGCCGGCGCCGTCGGAGGCGGTGAGCTCCGACGTCTGGCTCCACACGCCGGCGGTGTCGGTGAAGACGTACACGGCGCCCTTGCCTCCCTGTTGCGGGGCACCGATCATGGCCAGCGAGCCGGACGTCGCCACCGTCTCGCCGAAATTGCTGCCGGTGGCGCCATCGGACGCCGTCAACACCGCCGTCTGACTCCAGACACCACCCGACTGGCTGAAGACGTAGACCGATCCGGCCCCACCGATACCACCGAGCAGGACGGAGGTCCCGGAGATGGCCACTCCCCCCGGTTGGCTGTCACCCGTGTCGGGCGAGGGCTGGAGGAGCGCCGTCTGGGACCAGACCCCGGCCGACTCGGTGAAGACGAAGGCCTCCGGTGTCTCAGCGGGGCCGACGCCGCTGATGACGATCATGGAACCGGAGATGGCGATCTGTCCCACGGGCGCGATACCACCGGGCACGCCGAGTGTCGCCGACTCGGTCCAGGTCGAGCCGGACAGGGTGAAGACATACGTCGAGAATTGCGAGGCCACCACGGCAGTGTCGCCCGAGACGGCCAACTTGTCGCCGAACTCGCTGTCCACCTGCAGACGCTGTTGCAGGCCGAACGCCCCCTTTATGCCGGACAGCTCGCTGTACCAGAACGCCTCGCCCGTGTCGGAGGCGATGATCGGCGCGCCGGCCATGATGTTGGTGCCCGACACGGCGACGGCCGTCCCGAGACGCTCGACGCTCGGATCGGGATCGCCGAGCATCTGCGGGCCTCCCCAGCCCCCCGATCCCTTGCTGTCCTGGTCGAAGACATAGGCGACGCCGAGGGATCCTCCCCGACCGGGGGCGCCGGCCACGATGGCGGTGTCGGCCACCGGCTTCGGCATCTTCGAGCTGAAGTAGTCGAGGGAGTGGCCGATGGCCACGGCGTCGCCGAAGGCGTCGCCGGCCGTTCCGGTCGACGCCGTCAGCTCCTTCGACGGGAGCCAGTCGGCGCCCGACCCCGAGTACACATAGACGGCGCCCGTGGTCGAGTCGTGGCCCGGTGCGCCGATGGCCACCCTGTCGGAGGTGGCGGCGACGGCGTGCCCGAAACCGTCGCCGTCGGCCCCGTCGCCGGCCGCCAACCGCGCCCTCTGGCCCCAGTGTCGCTTGACGGCAGTGAACACGTAGGCGGCACCGGTGGCGGACTGGCTCCCGTCGGCGCCGATGACGGCGCTCGATCCGGCCCACGCCACCGACACACCGAAATCGGCCCCGGTGGCGGCGTCGGAGGCGCTCAACTCGGCCGCCTGGGACCAGGTCCCCCGGCTCTCCGTGAACACGTAGGCGGCACCGGTGGACCCGCCGGAGCCGGGGGCGCCGATCACCGCCATCACCGTCCGGGGCGTCATCGTCATCGCCACCGACGAGCCGAAGCCGTCACCGGCCACACCGTCGGACGCGGTCAGTGTGGCCTTCTGGGTCCAGATACCGCCGATCTCGGTGAAGACGTAGACGGCACCGGTGGAGCCGTTGCGACCGGGGGCGCCGACCAGGGCGGTGGCGGTGGAACCCCGTCCGGCGAGCGCCAGCGACGAGCCGAAGCCGTCACCGGGGGTGCCGTCGGAGGCGGCCAGCGTCCCCGACGGCTGCAGCTTGACGAGCTTGTTGTCGGGGACGTAGGCGTCGACAGCACCGTCGCCACCGTCGGCCCCGGAGCTGCCGACGAGGGTCAGCCCCGTCGTCACGGCCACGGCACTGCCGTAGCGTTGGCCGGCGTGCGTCAGCATCTCGGCCGTCGGCTCGGGGCTCTCGATCGAAGAGGCCCGCACACGACCGCGGGCCACAGCCGGCACGGTGGGGGCGAGGGCCAGACCGGTCACCAGCCCCATCGTGGCGGCCAGGACGACCATCACACGGACGTGGCGGGGCCGTTCGTCGGCTGCTGACCGTCCCCCCATGGTGCCCCCGCCTGCCGCGACCGTTCGAGTGCTACGGCACCTTTGATCGTACCCCCGGGGCCGGAACCGCCCCGATCGGCCCCCGTCTATCGGCCCCGTCCATCGGCCCCGTCTATCGGCCCCGTCTATCGGCGCTGTCTATGCCCGGACGGGATCGACCTCCACCCGCAGCCGGCCCGGCGGGCGGGGCACGGCCGCCAGCAGATCGCCCACGGCGCGGTGGTCGGGGGCCCGCACCGACCACACGCCGTCGACCGGCCCCCGGACCTCCACCCCCGGGGGGGCGGCCGTCCGCAGAGCGGCGCCGTAGGCGTCGGCCATGGCTCCCGAGACGAGGGCCATGGCGCTCACCGGGGGCAGCCCGATCGCCCGGCGCACCTCGAGCTCGGCGGCGGCCAGACGACCGGGATCGGCGAGGGCGGCCGATGTGAGCACGTCGTGGTGGGGCAGCCGGGTCTGGACGAGCAGCCGGCCCTGGCCCCGGCCTCCGGCGCCCGGCCCGGGTGTCGCCGTCCCCGGTCCCCGGCCCACCAACCGCGCCGCGCGCGCCAGCAGGGCGAGCGCCTCCTCGGCGCCGCGCAGCCGCGGGGCGAGGAGCTCGGCGTCGAAATCGAGGAAGGCCACCGCGTCGGCGGCGTCGGTCCGGTGCAGCACCGCTTCGGTCCCCACCACCACCCGGGCGTCGGGGTCGCCCTCGACACCGCCCGCCGGTGGACCCGTCACGCCCCGGGGGGCCGGCCCCCACACGGCGGCCACCGGCGCCCCCACCAGCGCCTCGAGCTCCTCGCGCACCCGGGCCACCCCGGGCCGCAGCGCCTTCATCCGCGTGGCCCCGCACTGGGCACAGACCACGGGACGTTCCTCGCCGCAGCGGCGGCAGCGGAGATACGGACCCCGGTCTGGGCCATCGGAGCCTTGGCCGTCGGAGCCTGGGCCGTCGGCGTCCTTGCGGGGATCGACGAGCTCGAGGGCGGCCTGACACCGGTCGCAGCGGGCGATCTCGTGACAGGCGGCACAGGCGAGCAGACGGAAGCGGCCGGTCCGGTTCACGACGCACACGACCCGACGATCGGGCTCGGCCGCCCCCCACCGCACCAGGTCCACCAACCGCTCCGAGAACAGCCCCGTCCGGGGATCGTCCCCGCGGCGGTCGACGATCTCGAGCGGGGGCCATCCGGCGCGCTCACTTCGCCGGGACATCGTCACCAGCCGCCCGGCGGCCAGCACGTCGAGCGTGGGACACGGCGACACGAGCACGCAGGGCGCCTCGTCGCGCCGGGCCCGCTCGGCCACCACCTCCCACGCGCACCACGTCGGGGCCCGTTCCTCGTGGTACACCTCGTCGTGGGCGTCGAGCACCACGGCGGCCGCCAGCCGCGGCATCGGGGCGAAGGCGGCGGCCCGCGTCCCCACGGCCACGCACCCCCCGGCCCGGGCCACGGGCCACTCCTGCGGCAGCAGCGCCACCGGCCGCCCCGACCGGCGCAACCGGCCCGCCACGATGGCGGCCATCCGCTGGCTGGGGGCGAGCACGAGCACCCCGGCGTCCCCGCCGGCGCCGCCCAGCAGATCGGCGGCCGACTCCACCAGGGCCATCGGATCCTCGGCGGGAGGAAGCCGCAGCACCACCGTCCCTCCCGACAGCGTGTCGGTGACGGTGCCGGTTGCAGTTCCCGTCCCGGCGACCCGGCGATCGGACGGCAGGGCCCGCACGGCCATCGGCGCCGACGCCGTTCCCAGGAACGACGACAGCGGCCCCGCCCAGCGCCAGGCCGCCCACCGGGCCAGCGAGAGGACCTCGGCCGGCGGTCCCCATCCCCGTACCCCGGCCAGGGGTTTGAGCGTCACCCCCGGGGGGGCTGCCATGCCATCGGCCACCACCCAACCGGCCACCCGGCGTCCCCCCAAGGGGATCCGGACCTGGGTCCCCACCCGCACGCGGTCGTCGAGGGCCTCGGGAACGCTGTAGTCGAACTCCTTGTGCACGGCGGCCACGTCGGGGACCACCCGCACCACCCGCACCCGGGTGAGTTCTAGAGACAGGGTCTGCTCTAGAGGCTGAGGGCGCGCTTCAGGTCGTCGATCCTCGGCGTCGCCTCCCAGGTGAACTCCTTGTCCGTCCGGCCGAAGTGGCCGTAGGCGGCGGTCCGGCGGTAGATGGGCCGCAGCAGGTCGAGGTCGCGCACGATGGCGGCGGGCCGCAGGTCGAAGACCCCCCGTACGGCCGGCTCGATGGCGGCCGGGTCGACGGTGGCGGTGCCGAAGGTCTCCACCATCAGCGACACCGGGTGGGCCACCCCGATGGCGTAGGCCACCTGCACCTCGCAGCGCGCCGCGGCCCCGGAGGCGACCACGTGCTTGGCCACCCACCGCGCCGCGTAGGCGGCCGAGCGGTCGACCTTGGACGGGTCCTTGCCCGAGAAGGCGCCCCCACCGTGGCGGGCCATGCCGCCGTAGGTGTCCACGATGATCTTCCGGCCCGTCAGCCCGGTGTCGGCGTGGGGGCCGCCCAGCTCGAAGCGGCCCGTCGGGTTGGCCAGCACCCGGAGGTGGTCGGTGTCGAGGTCCGACGGCAGCAGGGGGTGGATCACGTGCTCCCGGAGGTCGGGCAGCAGCAGGGTCTCGATGTCGACGCCCGGCGCGTGCTGGGTCGAGATCAAGATGGTGTCGATGGCGATGGGCCGGCCGTCCTCGTAGATCACGCTCACCTGGGTCTTGCCGTCGGGCCGCAGGTACGGCAGCACCCCCACCCGGCGGACCTGGGCCAGCCGCTGGGCCAACCGGTGGGCCAACCAGATGGGTAGCGGCATCAGATCGGGCGTCTCGTTGCAGGCGTAGCCGAACATCATTCCCTGGTCGCCCGCCCCCTGGGCGTTCAGCTGGTCCTCGCCACCCGAACCCGTCCGCAGCTCGTGGGCGGCCGTCACCCCCTGGGCGATGTCGGGTGACTGGGCATCGAGGGCCACCATCACGCCGCAGGTCCGGCCGTTGAAGCCGTGGGCGTCGGTGTCGTAGCCGATGTCGCACACCACGTCGCGCACGAGCGACGGGATGTCGACGTAGCACTCGGTCGAGATCTCCCCCGCCACCACCACCAGGCCCGTCGTGAGCAGCGTCTCGCACGCCACCCGGGCCCGGACGTCCTGATCGATCACGGCGTCGAGGACGGCGTCGGAGATCTGGTCGGCCATCTTGTCGGGGTGACCCTCGGTCACCGATTCCGATGTGAAGGTGTGGCGCGTGCTCACGTCTCGCTCCTCGGGGGCTGGGCGTCCTGGGCGATCACACTAATCAAGGCACCCGGCGACCTAGTCAAGGCACCCGGCGACGCTGTCCAGCACGGCGTCGGCCACCTGCCGCTTGGACGACAGCGCCACCTCGCGGCGGCTGCCGTCACGGCCGAGGATGGTCACGGCGTTGGTGTCGTGGTCGAAGCCGACACCCTCGGCCGAGACGTCGTTGGCCACCATCAGGTCGACCCCCTTGGCCTGCAGTTTGGCCGCGGCCCGGTCCACCGCCTCGCCCGTCTCGGCGGCGAAACCGACCAGGACCTGGCCCGGGCGCCGCCGCCGGCCCAGCTCGAGAAGGATGTCGGGCGTCGGTTCGAGAACGATGTCGGGCAGGCCGTCGGCCTTGGCCAGCTTGGCTGCGGCCGGCGCCTTGGGCCGGAAGTCGGCCACCGCCGCGGCCATGATCACGATGTCTGCCTCCGCGGCGTGCTCGAGCATGGCCGCCTCCATCCCGGCGGCGGTGTCCACCCGAATCACCGTGGCCCCGGGGGGCCCGGGCCGGTTGGTCGTGGTCACGAGGACGACGTGGGCGCCACGGTCGGAGGCCGCCCGGGCCAGAGCATGGCCCTGCTTCCCCGAGCTCCGGTTGGAGATGAACCGGACGGGGTCGATCGGCTCACGCGTCCCGCCCGCACTCACCAGCACCCGCCGCCCGGCGAGGTCGCGCAGCCTCTCCATGGGCCGCGCCGGCGTCCGGCCCTCGAGCACGGCCGTGGCCGCGGCCACGATGTCATCGGGATCGGCCAGCCGTCCCGGCCCGGCGTCGCCCCCGGCCAGGCGGCCGTCGCCGGGGGGCACCACCACCACGCCGCGCCGGGTCAGCGTGGCCAGGTTCTCCTGCACGGCGGCGTGCTCCCACATCTCGGTGTGCATGGCCGGGCACACGATCACCGGGGCCCGGGTGGCGAGCACGGTGGCGGTGAGCAGACCGTCGGAGATCCCGGCTGCGTAGCACCCGAGGAACCGGGCCGTGGCCGGGGCCACGAGCACCAGGTCGGCCGTCTGCCCCAGCCTGGTGTGGGGGATGGGATCGACCTCGCTCCACAGGCTGCGCTGCACGCGCTCCGAGGCCAGCGCCGAGAAGGTCACCTCGCCCACGAAACGGGTGGCGTCGTCGGTCATCACGGGGATCACGTGGGCCCCGGCGTCGACCAGACGTCGACAGACCTCGATGGCCTTGTAGGCGGCGATCCCGCCGGTGATGCCCAGAACGATCCGCCGACCCTCGATCGAGGTGCTCACCGCCCGGGGCCCGGTCCTCCCGGCGTCCTACTGATCCGCCGGGGGCTCCGCGTCGGCCACCACGGTCTCATCGACGGCCTCGGTCTCATCGACGGCCTCGGTCTCCTCGACGGCCGGGGTGATGTCGAGGATGCCCACGTCGATGACCTCGGGCGTCGCCGTCCCGAGGACATGGGCGGCCTCGGCGGCGGCGGCGTCGGCCGCCGTCACCACGAGAGTCCCGTCGAGGCCTTCGACCTCTTCGCCCGGCTCCAGCCGGTGGTACGTGGCCTTCCCGGCCGCGATCTCCTCGAAGGCGATGGTCAGGGGCTTGCCCGAGACCGAGGTCACCTGGGGAGGCACCACCATGCCGAGACCCTCGCCCAGCTGGTTGTAATACGAGTTGATCTGCCGGGCCCTCTTGGCCGACAGGGCCACCAGCGTGAACTTCGAATCGACCTTGTCGAGGAGGTCCTCGATCGGCGGATCCATGAGGGTATTGCGGCGTTGGGCCATCAGGCTCCTCCACGGGGGGCGCCGCCCGGAGACTCCGGGCCGGCTCGGCGGCGGGTCTCCAGTATACCGGCCACCTCGGACACGGCCCGATCAACGTCCTCGTTGACCACGACGTACTCGGTCAGCGCCCGGCCGATCTTCTCCTCCCGGGCTCCCGTCTCGAGCCGGCGGGCCACCTCTGCCTCGTCGTCACCGCGCCGGCGCAGCCGCTCGGCCTGGATCTCGGGCGAGGGGGGCAGCAGCAGGACGATCAACGCCTCGGGGTGCCTGGCCCGGACCTGGGCGGCACCCTGCAGGTCGATCTCGAGCAGCACGTCGCGCCCGGGGGGTGGCTCGGGGGTCGGCGTGCCGTACAGGTTCCCGAGGAACTCCGCCCACTCGAGGAAACCGCCGTCGGCGGCGTGCTTCTCGAATTGCGTCCGGTCGACGAATTCGTAGGCCTCGTCCGATTCCCCGGGCCTCTGGGCCCGGGTCGTCCACGACCGGCTCAGCCACAAGTTGCGGTCGCCTTCGACGAGGCGCGCCGCGACGGTCCCCTTGCCCGCCCCGCCCGGGCCGGAAAGGACGAGGATCAGGACTTCGCGGTGTGGGCGAGCAGAGCCTCGCGCTGGTTGACGCCCAGACCCTGGAGCCGGCGGCTCTCGCTGATACCCACCGTCTCCATGAGGCGGCGAGCCTTGACCTTGCCCAAGCCGGGGAGGGACTCGAGTACCGAGAGCACCTTCATCTTGCCGACGGTCTCGTCCTCCTCCGAGCGCTTGAGAAGCTCGGACAGGGAGACCGACCCCATCTTGAGCTTCTCCTTCACCTCAGCCCGCTCGCGGCGGACCTTGGCGGCCTTGTCCAGCGCCGCCTGGCGCTGCTCCGGGGTAAGTGCAGGAGGTTGAGGCATGTCGGCCACCATAGCGCCGTCGTGCACAAGCTTCACCCTCGTGCCTGGACAGCCTCACCCACCTCATCTGCTATCGCGGCCGCCACCCCTTCGGGATCGGACGTCCCCGTCACGGCCCGGCCGATCACCAGAATGTCGGCGCCGGCCCCGATGGCCGCACCGGGGGAGGCCGCTCGGGCCTGGTCATCGGCGGCCACCCCGGCCGGTCGGATGCCGGGGACCACGGTGAGAAGAGACGACGCCGCCCGCCGGATCTCGGGCAGGTCGGCGGCGGCACAGACGACTCCGCCGCATCCCGCGGCGGCGGCCGACGCCGCCCGGTCGCGCAACAGCGCGGCGGGTGCATGGGTGTCGCTCGTCAGGACGGTCACCCCGAGAACGACGGGGCTGTCCACGGCCGCCGCCTC
>DATNJD010000088.1:0-5650 GCA_035604075.1 Acidimicrobiales bacterium | reverse complement strand
CGCGCCATGCCCTCGACATCACCGTCCAGTACTCGAAAGACCGCTTCCAGTTCGACAAGCCCCTCGGTGCCTTCCAGGCGCTCGCCCGGAGACTCGACAGTCGGGCGGGACTGAAGCTCAAACCTCTCGTCGGTGGCCTCGATCCCGATGTCGGTTGGCCATCGTTGGAGATGTTCGTCGACAAGGTGCTGCCGTTTCTCCCTTAGCGATGGTCGAGCACAGCGGCGGCCACCAGCTCCTCGAGGTAGCGGGTGTCCCACCAGGAGATCTGGAGCTGCTTGGCCCGGCGGAAGTAGAGCTGGATGTCGAACTCGACGCTGAAGCCGATGCCGCCGAAGATCTGTTGCGCCATGGCGGTGACGTCGCGGAAGGTCTGGGCGGCGTAGAGCTTGGCCATCGGTGCGAGCCGCTGGACCGGTCGTCCGGCGGCGCGGGCCCAGGCCGCTTCGTGGACCAAGGTGGTGCCGCCGTCGACCGTGGTCGAGGCGTCGGCCAGGTAGTGGGCGAGCGCCTGGAAGGCACCGAGGGGCTTGTCGAACTGGAAGCGGTCTTTCGAGTACTGGACGGTGATGTCGAGGGCATGGCGCGCCCCACCCATGGCCTGGGCGCCGAGGAGGATGCAGCCGTCGTGCATGACGGTGTCCCAGGTGCGCCAGCCCGATCCCGGGTCCCCGATGCGATCGGCGGGATGGAGGCGGACGTCGGACAGGTCCAGGCGGAACTGGGCATCGGAACCGATGGCGTGCTGCTGGGTGACGGTGACGCCGTCGGCCGCCGGGTCGAGGAGGAAGAGGTCGACGTCGGTGGGCGCGTCCCCGGTTCGGGCCAGGACGACGAAGTGGGTGGCAGAGGAGGCGAAGGCGACGTGGCGCTTGGTGCCCGAGATCCGGTATCCGTCACCGTCGGCGACGGCGCGGAGCTGGACGCCGTCGGGGGCGCAGCTGTTCTCCGGTTCGAACCAGGCCGGCGTGAAAATGGCGTCGCCGGTGACGATCTGGTCCATCCAGGCCTCGCGTTGGGCGGCGGTGCCGGCCGCCGCCAGCGCCCCACCGCACAGGACGGAGCTCACGAAATGGGGGGTGGGGGCGAGGGATCGACCGAGCTCCTCGTAGAGGACGACGCCCTCGATGAGAGACATGCCGGCACCGCCGTACTCCTCGGGGAGCAGGAGGCCGATGAGATCGAGCTTGCCGAGCTGCTTCCAGAGCTCGACGGGATAACCGACGGGATCGTCTTCGAGCTGCCGGACGACCGAGAGGGGGCTGTGGGTGGCACAGACCCCGCGCACGGTGTCGCGGAGCATCTGCTGTTCCGCATCGAAGTCCAGATCGAGCACCGTCAGCTCCTCTCCGCCGTCATGACGGCTGCCACCGCGTCCCGGTGCGGCTCCAGGGGTTGTCGTCCATGTCGACGGGGACGGCCACCCGTGCCGCACAGGTCGTCTTCACGTCGCCGTTCACCGACATGGTGACATCGACGCCGATCCAGCCACAACCGGTGTCGTCCACCGCCACCTCGTTCACCACGCCCGACAAGAGCATGGTGTCGCCGGGGAAGACCGAGCCGAGCATGCGGAAGGTCATGCGGCCCAGCCGGCCGTGGGGGCCCGTCCAGTCGGTCAGGTAGCGCTCGAACCAGGCCGCCTGATTGGGGGTGTTCAAAAAGATGTCGCGGGTGCCGTTGCGCTCGACGGCGAAGTCCTTGTCGTGGTGCATGGGGCGCCAGTCCCGGCTGGCCAGGGCCCCGAGAACCACGGTGGTGGCGGTGACGTCGTAGGCGAGCTCGGGGAGTCGGTCGCCCACGACCACCTCCGGGAGCATGAGGACGGGACCGGGGACGGTGCGGCTCATGCCGTCTCCGGTCGAGCGGATCCGGCCGCGGCCGGGCCGGTGCGGCGATAGCCGAAGCCGGTGTACGACTCGACGCCGACGAGGGCGCCGTCCTGGTTGGTGTACTCGACGTCGATGACCCAGAAGCGGCCGGTGCCGAGCTTGGTGCTCTTCTCGTCGGAGACCGACCGGAGGATCTGACGGGTGGAGAGGACGTCGCCGGGGCGGACCGGTTCGTGGAAGACGATGGTGTTGTCGGACATGACCGCCTCGGGCAGACCGAGGCGGTCCTTCAGGTCGAAGTGGATCTGCAGCGGCAGGTGGGGGGCGGAACGACCCGGAGCCCAGTGATGGGGACGGAACCAGACAGACAACATGGTGGGTGGTGCGATGATGCCCGAGGTGACGGCGTCGGCCACGTCCTCGTCCCAGAACAGGGGGTTGCCGTTCTCGACCGACGAGAGGGTCGTCCAGATGTAGCCGCGCTCGACCGCGAATTCACCTGTCTCCTCGTACTGGGGGACGCCGATGAGGGCACGGATCTCCGTCACGGTGTCGACGGTGGCCGTCATGCCAGGACTCCCTCTCGGCGCAGCTCGGCGATGCGGGTCCGGTCGATGCCCGCCGCCTGGAGGAGATCGTCGGTGTCGGTCGTGGCCGCGTCGCGGACGACGACCGGGGTGGCGACGGGGGCCATGCCGGCCAGGACGGCACCCACCTGACAGAAGCTGCGTCCGTCGGTGTCCTTGGCCTCGACGACGGCGCCGCGTTCGAGGAACTGCGGATCGTGGGCGATCTCGGTGACGGCCTGGACCGGCGCCACGCAGGTGTCGTCGCCCGAGAGCAGCGCCACCCAGGCGTCGCGGTCGCGCCGGGCGAAGGCCGTGGCCAGCGCCGAACGGATCTGCTCCTGGGCGTCGTCGTCGTACTGACGGTCGGTCCACTCCTCGCAGCCCAGAGCCCGGCAGAGGTTGGCGAAGAACTTGGCCTCGATGGCGGCCACCGCCAGCCAGCGTCCGTCGGCGGCGCGGTAGGTGTCGTAGCAGGCGTAGCGACCGGTGAGGACGTCGTGGCCGGGGCCGGGTTCGGTTCCCGTGGCCAGGTGCTCGTCGACGGCCAGTGACATGAGCCACAGGGCCCCGTCGGCCACCGACACGTCGAGGAAGGTGCCCTCGCCGGTGCGGTGACGGGAAAAGAGCGCGGCGGCGATGGCCAGGGCCGCGTGCATGCCCCCGGCGGCGGCGTCGGCGATGGTGGCGCCGGGTAGGGGCGGTCCGCCGTCGGCGCGTGGACCGCAGGAAGCCAGGTAGCCGGAGACGGCCAGGTAGTTGAGGTCGTGACCGGCCCAGGCCGAACGGGGACCGCTCTGGCCGTAGCCGGAGGTCGAGCAGTAGACGATGGCGGGATTCACCGCTCGCAGCGCCTCGTAGCCGATGCCGAGACGGTCGACGACACCGGGCCGGAAGCTCTCGACCACGACGTCGGCCGTGGCCGCCAGGGCCAGGAAGGCCTCGCGGCCGTCGGCGTGACGGACATCGAGCTGGACGCGGCGCATGGCGCGCTGGGCGCTGTAGGCGAAGAAGGGGGCGATGGTGGCGCCGGGACCACGGCCGGGGACGGCACCGACCTTGACCACGGCGGCGCCGTAGTCGGCCAGCAGACGGGTGGCACGCGCCGCCGGCCCCACCGTGGAGAGGTCGAGGACGGTGACGCCGGCCAGAGGACCGGTGCCCGGTGCGGAGGTGTCGGGGGGCATCAGAAGTTCTTGGGGAGCCCGAGCTTGCGGCGGGCGATGATGTTCTTCTGGATCTCCGAGGCACCGCCGCCGATGGTGTCGATGACGGTGTAGCGGTAGGTCGACTCGGCCCGTCCCTGCATGGGGGCGTCGGCCGTCTTCACCCGTAACTGGGCACCGGGACCGCCGATGTCCATCGACGCCGAGGCCAGTCGTTTGGACAGCTCGGTGGCGTAGAGCTTGTACGCCGACGCCTCTGCCGTCGGGGCGGCTCCTCCTTTCGACGATTTGTTGACGAAGGCAAGACCGAGGACGCGGGCCACCTCGGCCTGGGTGGCGAGCTGGGCGATGCGCTGGCGGATGACGGGATCCTCGCGCAACGGTTTTCCGTCGCGCACGGCGTGGGCCACGTAGTCGCAGAGGACGTCGAGACGTTGGGCGATGGGAGAGAAGGTGAACATGGTGAAGCGTTCGAGGTCGAGTGCTTCGGAGATGTACTGGAATCCGTGGTTCAGCTCTCCCACGACGTAGTCGTCGTGGACGAAGACGTTGTCCAGGTAGACCTCGTTGGTCCGTTCGTCCCCCATGGTCCAGATGGCCTTGACGGTGATGCCCGGTTGGTCGAGGGGAACCAGGAAGAGGGTGATGCCGGCGTGCTTGGGCGCGTCGGGATCGGTGCGGGCCCCGACCCAGTACCACTCGGCGAAGTGGGCCGAGGTGGTCCAGGTCTTCTGCCCGTTCAGCCGCCAGCCGTCGCCGTCGCGGGTGGCCTTCAATTGCATGGAGGCGGCGTCGGACCCGGCGTTGGGCTCGGAGTAGCCGACGGCGAACTCGACTTCGTTGCGTAGGATCTTGGGGAGGAACTCCTGCTTGAGCTTCTCGGAACCGTGGCGGATGATCGTCTTGCCCACGATGCCCACGCCCTTGCCGATCTGGGGACCGCCGCGGCGGGCCAGCGCCTCGTTCAGCAGATGCTCGTAGACGCCGTCACCCTCCTGGCCCCCGTACTCCTTGGGCCAGGTGATGCCGAGCCAACCCTGCTCGCCCAGGAGGGCCATGAAGGCCCGGCGGGCCGGGGTGTCGACGATCTGGGCCATGTTCTCCCTGGTGACGTCGAACACCTCGGGGTCGTCGTGCTCGTCGAGGAAGCGCTCCACCTCCTCCACGAAGGCGAGCTGCTCGGGCGAGAACTCGAAATCCATGGCTGGGACCCCTCCACCGACGCCGTATCTGACTGATCGTCAGATCAGGGGAGCCATCATATGGGCGGCGACGGCGTGCCACCAGCGCCGGGGCGAGGCCGTCGTCCCCGATGGGCGGCGCCGTCAGGTCTGGTTGCCCATGGGGGTGTAGGCCCGGCACGGCTCGCCCCGCAGAGCCCCGCACGCCGGGGCGGGGGCGCTGGGCGTCGGTCCGGCCACCTCGTCCACGACGAAGGACGAGCCTCCCGTCGCTCCGAGAGCCACCGTGTCGGTGACCGACCCATGGGTGGCCGGGGTCTCGAAGGTCCACGACGGACGGTCGCCTCCGGGGGCGGAGATGACGATGCGCAGCCGGGTGCCGGCCCGGAAGATGTGGGCGATGGGGTCGACCGGTATGCGGACCAGGGTGAAACGGCCGGGTGGAAGGTTCTTCTTGTCCGACCCCAGATAGGTGGGGACCGGATCGAGCGCGGTCGACGCCGCCGTGAGCGTCCGGTTGGAGCTGCGCAGGAAACCCGACGTGACGTACTCCTCCTTCGGTTGCGCCACCTCCGGACAGGTCACGGTGTCCGTGCAGCCCGGCCTGACCTCGGTCACGGTGACCTGGAGGTCGGTGACCTGGGCCGTCGACTTGAGCATCAGGTCCAGGCTGGCGGGGCCGACGATGGTGGTCGTCCGGGTGAACACCGGTGTCTCGAAACCGAGACCGTTGGCCGCCGGGACCGGCGTCCAGTCATAGGGCGGCTGGGCGGCCCAGGCGTTTCCCGTGGGGAGGTCGTCGGCGGGCCGGACCGACGGATCGGGGCGGAACGACGCCGTGGCGGTGGAGGCGGCGCGGCCGGTGCCGAGGGTGCCGCCGGAGCCGAGGTTGAAGCGGGTGACGG
>DATNJD010000087.1:0-2035 GCA_035604075.1 Acidimicrobiales bacterium | reverse complement strand
AGGCTGACGAGCTCCTCCTCGTCGAGGTCCTCGGTGTCGACGCTCTCCTCGAGCTGCTCGACATCCTCTTCGCTGACGTCGTCGAGGGAGCTCCCGTCCTGTCCGTCCCGCCCCGGGCCCTTGGTGCCCCTCACGAGCCACCACCCCCGGCGCCGACCCCGACCGGTGCCGGCAGTCCCTGCGCCTGCGGGCCCGCACCGAGTCCGGTGGCGATGCTGAAGGCCCCCGAACCCTGCAGCCGGGGGCTCTGGCCCAGGAGGATGACGAGCGGTCGCGTGTAGAACCAGGTCACGGCCATGTCCATGATCGTCGAGAGCCCGAGGAAGAACGCGAAGCCCTTGACGTTCCCGACGGCGACGAAGTACAGGACGATGGCGGCCAACAGCGACACGAAGTCGGCCGCCCAGACGGTCCGCCACGCGCTCTTGAAGCCGCGGTCGACCGAGGTCCGGACCGATCGGCCCGATCTGGTCTCGTCCTTCAATCGCTCGAAGTAGACGATGTACGAGTCCACCGTGATGCCGATGGAGACGATCAGGCCGGTGATGCCCGCGAGGTCGAAGCTGGGGGCTACCGACGTGTGCCCGAGCGCCGAGATGATGGCCCACAGCATCATTGCCGTCAGCACCAGCCCGGAGATGACCACCAGCCCCAGCGCCCGGTAGTACAGCAGCACGTAGAGCAGCACCAGGATGAGCCCGGCGATCCCCGCACCCAGGCCGGCGACCAGCGCCGAGTGGCCGAGGGTGGCCGAGACGGTCTCGGAGGTGGCGGCCTTGAGGGTGACGGGCAGCGCGCCGAAGTTCATCGCCTGCGCCAGGTTCTGGGCGTCCGCCTGGCTCAGGTTGCCCGAGATCTCGCCCTTGCCGTCGAAGGAGGTGAAGCTGCCCTGGGTGGGCTGGATGATGGGCGCCGAGTAGACGACCCCGTCGAGCTCAATGCCCAGCAGCTGGTGGAAGTTCTCCTGCGCCACCTTGTCCCAGAGGGCCGATCCGGCGGCGCCGGCCAGCGTGTAGTCCACGACCCACTGCCCGGTCTGGTTTTGCGTGGCTGTTGCACTGGAGATGGAGTGCCCGGTCATCTGCGCCGGCCCGAGGACGTACCGCTCGCCCCCGTTGGCGCTGCCGCTGGCGGCGAGACCCGGAAGGAGGACGGTACTGGACTCGTAGCCGGGCTTGTCGACGCTCGTCGACGGGTACGCGATGTACTGCGAGTCCGGCGCCACGTTGTTCGACGAGTAGCCCTGAGGTGAGTTGTTGGGTGTGACCCCGAGGTTGGCCACGGTCAGCGCGGACGACGATGTGCAGGGGGGGATGGGCTCGATCCCTGGCGGCAGCACCTTGGTCTTCGAGCCTTTCGGAACGCCCTCGGGGTACGCGAAGCACAGCACGGGCCGGAAGTACATCCGGGCCGTCTGCCCGATTGCTGCGAGGACCTGCTGCGCGTTCGTGACGCCGGGGATGGAGACCGAGATCTGGTTCGTCCCCGTTGTCTGCACCTGCGCGCCGGACACGCCGAGCCCGTTGACCCGGAGGTTCAAGATGTTGACCGTCTCGTTGAGGTCGGCCTGACTGACGTGCGGGGGTGCCGTGTAGACGACCGAGACACCTCCCGCGAGGTCCAGCCCGAGACGCGGTGACCACTTCGCAGCGAACACGGCCGCGAACGACCCCACCGAGATCGCCACCACCACCAGGACGCTGATGAGGAGGTTGCGCCGCTGTCGTCGCTGGGCCCGGCCCCCCGACTTGGGGCTCACGCCTCTTCAGCCTCCCCGCTTTGCTCACCACTGCTGGGAGCACCATCACCGCCGACATCGTCGATGTCGGCCTCGCCGCCGTCGTCGTCGTGGTGCACCACGTCCGTGACAGGTTGGTCGTTGATGCGCACGTCCTCGATCGGCTCGATCTTCCTGGCGATGGCCTGGCGGACGAAGACGATGCGCGTCGGCTGGGGGCCGTCCAGGTTGCCGTCGGCCCCGAGCGCTCCGGTCAGGAGGGTGTAGCGGTCGCCGTGGATCTCTAGCACGGTCCCG
>DATNJD010000086.1:0-3138 GCA_035604075.1 Acidimicrobiales bacterium | reverse complement strand
CAACTCGAAGGTCATGATCCACCAGGGCAGTGCCGGTACCCGGGGGGCGCCGTCGGACATGGCCATCCATCTGAAGGAGGTCCTCGCCACCACCAGGCGGATGGCCGAGATCATCGCCTTCCATTCGGGTCAGTCCGTGGAACGGGTCGAGCGCGACATCGATCGCGACTACTTCATGACCCCCGACGAGGCCAAGGCCTACGGCGTCATCGACGAGATCATCTCCCCCCACCGCGGCCTCTGCGCGCCGGGCGCCGGCTCCGCCACGACCGGGACGGCCCCCGACGGCACCGACACCGACACCGGCACCGACCCGGCGGCCGGCACGCGCCGCCTCTCCGGTGCCCGTGCCTGATCCGGCCCGCTCCACCGACGGGACCCGTCCCCGCCGGCGCCGGCGGCCGGCATACGTCCGCTGCGAGAGCTGCCTCGACGTCCTCTCGCTCGGTCACGCCTGGGACGTCCGCTCATGCTCCTGCGGGGCGCTGCTGCTGTCGGGCCGCCCCACCCGACCGACGGTCCACTGGCTCTCCCGGCCCGGCGGTGGCTGGACCGAGACCGGCGACGGCGGGACCGAGACCGGCGACGAGCTGGACGTTCCTGACCCCGACGGGCCCGGCGCCGCCGACCCCGACGAGCCGTCCCGGAGGTTCGGGTTCAGCCCGTCGGCTTGGTGAAGACGTCGGCGCCGAAGGACGCCAGCCCCGGGGCGGACGCTTCGGCCAGATGGGGCAGGCCGAAGATGTCCTCCACGGTCCGGAGCATGGAGAAGTGGTTGTAGGGAGTGGCGGTGGTGGAGTCGGGGGCGATGAAGGGCGAGAGGGCGAGCAGGCCCACCCGGCCGCCCCCCGGTCCGGTCAGCCCCGCCATTGCCGTCTGCGTCCCCTGGGCGCTGATGCTCGGCGGTTCGTCGCAGCAGGCGGTGGTGTCCTCGTCGGCGCCGCCCGCCTCGGCCTCGTCGTAGGTGATGAGCAGGAGCCCGTCCTTCTTGTACGCCGGTGAGGCCAGGATCTTGGGCACCCAGGTCTGGAGGAAGCTGTTGATACCGGCGAAGCCGGCCGGTGCCCCCGCCACCGCGCAGGTGGCGTCATGGCCGTCGTCGCACAGGTTGGGCGTGATGAAGGAGAAGTTGGGGGTGGTCGCCACCGAGGCCAGATCCGTCGTCATCTGCGTGAGCGGCACGTCGTTCGTGGCGCAGACCGACGAGCCGGTGATGGCCGAGAAGTAGACGAAGGGGTTGTGCCGGGTGGCGTAGAGGCTGGTGGCAGTGGCCAGCACGTTCGGGTCGGCCTGGCCCACGGCCGGGTGCTGGCAGGGCTGCGCCATCGACTCCATGTAGCCCTTCCAGGTGAGTCCCTTGCCCTGGAGCTGGGTGGCGACGCTGCCGACGGTGCCCGGGTAGATGCAGCCGGTCCCCATGGCGATGCCGCTCACCACTGTGGGGGGGGTGACCGGCTCGTACTTGCTCACGCAGTCGGCCTGGGTGACGGGGTTGGCGGGCTGGCCGCTCACCATCGAGATGTAGTTGCCCAGGCTGTCGTGGGAGGTGGCGTAATACTGCGTCAAGAGGTTGCCCTGCGCCCGCAGCGTCGTCCCCAGGTAGGGCGCCCCCGGGCTCGCCCCCCACGTCTCGTCGTAGGACTTGTTCTCGAGCACGATCAGAAAGACGTGGTGGATGGCGGTGGGGATGCCGTTCACGACACGGGGGCCGGCACCCGTCGTCGTGGTGGCCCCGGCCGCACCCGTGGTCGTGGTCGTCGTGGCGCTCGAGTTGCCCGAGCCGCTCGAGCAGGAAGCGAGAAGGATCGTCGCCGCCAGGACGGCGGCACCCGCCGCCGCCATGCGCCGCCCGGGACTAGTCACGGCCGAGGATGGCGGTGCCCGTGGAGGAGATCCAGCCCCCGGTGGCGTTCACGCAGGCCAGTTTGGCATCCGGCACCTGGCGGGCGTCGCATTCGCCGCGCAGCTGCTTGACCGCCTCGACCAGGAGGAAGATGCCCCGCATGCCGGGCTGGCAGGCGGAGAGGCCGCCGCCGTCGGTGTTGGTGGGCAGCTCCCCGCCCACCCGCAGCCGGCCCCCCTCCACGAAGGCGCCGCCCTCGCCCTTCTTGCAGAAGCCCAGGCCCTCCAAGGTGAGCAGGACGGTCAGGGTGAACGAGTCGTACACCTCGACCACGTCGATCTCGTCGGGGCTCACCCCGGCCTGGGCGAAGGCCTTCTTGCCCGACCGGACGCAGGGGGACTCGGTGAAGTCGGCCCACTCGCTCATGGTGGTGTGGGAGATGGCCTCGCCTGTGCCGAGCACCCAGACGGGCGTGTTGGCGCAGTCCCGGGCCCGCTCTTCGTGGGTGAGGACGATGGCGCCGCCGCCGTCGGAGCGGATGCAGCAGTGGAGCTTGGTGAAGGGGTCGGCGATCATCCTCGACGACTGGACGTCCTCCACGGTGATGGGGTCGCGGTAGTAGGCGTCGGGGTTGAAACCGGCGTTGTAGCGGGCCGACACGGCGATCTCGGCCAGCTGCTCGATGGTGGTCCCGAATTCGTGCATGTGCCGGCGGGCCGACATGGCGTGCTTGGCGATCAGGGTGTGGCCGAAGGGGGCGTCGAACTGGATCGGGCCCTTGTTGCCGAAGAAGAGGTTGGCCGTCCGCTGGCGCCGCTTCAGGTCGGCGCGCGAGGTCGAGCCGTAGGAGAGGACGACGGTGTCGATCTGGCCCTGGGCGATGGCGGCCACGGCGTGTTCCAGGAACATCTCCCAGCACGAGCCGCCCACGCCGGTCGAGTCGATGTAGTCGATGTGGGAGGCCAGTCCCAGGTACTCGGCCAATTCGATGGGGGGGAGAGCCCCCGTACCGTGGGACATGAAGCCGTCCACCTCGCGGCGGTCGATGCCCGAATCGGCCAGCGCCCGGGAGGTGGCCTGGTGGTGCAGCTCGAAGGCCGACTTGTGGTCCACCCGGCCCACATCGGAGAGAGCGGCGCCGACGATCGCCACCTTTCGTGCCATCTGCCCGTACCTCTCTTTCGGAACCTGACGCCAGCGTCGGAGAACGCGGCAGGAACGGTAGCGTGACGGCGTGACCGAGCGCACACCGGCGTCACTGCGCGACCCGCTCCCGGCCGTGCCCGTCCGCCAGC
>DATNJD010000085.1:0-17164 GCA_035604075.1 Acidimicrobiales bacterium | reverse complement strand
TGACGTCGACACCCTTGGTGGGTTCGTCGAGCAACAGCACCTTGGGGTTGCGGCTCAACCACCGGGCCACGATGACCTTCTGCTGGTTTCCCCCCGACAGGGTTCCCATCTGTTGCCGCTCCGACGAGGCCCGGATGAAGTACTGATGGATGATGTCGCGGGCGTCGGTGTCCATGGCCCGATTGCGCAGCCACAGGCCCCGCCAGTAGTTGCTGATAGACGAGGCCACCACGTTGTCGGCCAGGGTCTGGTCGAGGAACGCCGCCTCGCCGCCCCGGTCCTCGGGGACATAGGCGATTCCCAGGTCCATGGCGTCGCCGATGTCGCGTAGCTTGACCCGCCGCCCCTGGAATTCCAAGGTCCCCGACCGGATCGGATAGGCGCCGAAGATCATCTTGAGCAATTCGGAACGGCCCGATCCGAGGAGCCCGGCGACGCCGAGCACTTCGCCCTGTCGCAACTGGAAGTCCACTCCGTGCAGGGGGCCGCCCGTGAGTCCCTTGGCCTCGAGGACGACCTCATCGGAGGCGAGGGGCGGCATGACCGGGTACATATGGTCGAGGGCTCGGCCGGCGATGAGCTCGATGAGCCTTCCCTCGGTGATGTCGTCGCCGACGAGGGTGCCGGCCAGCTTTCCGTCGCGCAGCACCGTCGCCTGGGAGGCGGTGTCGATGACCTCGTCCAGCCGGTGGCTGACGAACAGGATCGTCTGCCCGGCGGCGGCGAATCGGTTGAGCGCACCCATGAGGCGGACCACCTCGGCCCGGGGCAACGACGCCGTCGGTTCGTCGAGGACGAGGACGCCCGTGTGCTGGCCCTCTTGGTCCTGCAGGGCGCGGGCAATGGCCACCATGGCCCGCTCGGCCGGGCGCAGGGACCGCACCAGGGCCTCGGGGCGGACCTGGATCTCGTAGCGGTCGAGCAGCGCCTGCGTCTGGCGACGGAGCGCCCGCCACCGGATCGACCCTCCCGGCCTCGTGTTGAAGCCGTGGCCGATGACCATGTTCTCGGCCACCGACAGGGCGGGGAAGACGCCCGGGTTCTGGTGCACGAAGTGGAGGCCGAGGGCCCGGGCCTTGGCCGGGGTGGTGTGATCGGCGGCCACCGTCGTGTCGCCCACCGCGATCGAACCACCGGCATCGCCGTGGTAGACGCCGGCCAGGATCTTGATGAGCGTCGATTTCCCCGAGCCGTTGCCCCCCACCAGCGCGTGGATCTCACCCGACCGGACCTCGAACGACACGTCATCGAGCGCCCGGGTGCCGGGGAACGTCTTCGACAGGTGGTCGACCCGCAGGGCCACCCCGGGGGGCGACCCTGCGGTCGGTACCACGTGCTCGGCCGGTGCCGCCTGATCGGAGACGGCCGGGTCACCGGGCCCGCCGGCCCCGCTCATCAGCCCACTCCCCACGCCTTCTTGTACTCGGCCTTGTAGTTGATGGGAGGCGTGTAGTCCTCGTTCGGGTCGGTGGGCAGGTTGTGGGTGGCGTCGACGAGTGTCCAACCGATACCGCTGTCGACCGGCTTCTTGTGGAGGAACGCGCTGTTCAGGGTGTCGACGGCGGCCCAGCCCGTCCAGTTCGACGAGATGGCGTTCGTGGCGGTGATCTTGCCCTCACGGATGAGGCCGAGCTCGTCGTGGAAGCCCTCGCCCCCCATCACGCTCAGATGGTTCGGGTTGGCCCCGAGGGCGGGGACGACGCCGATCGTGGTGGCGTAGGTGAAGGGGCTCTTGATCCAGTCGGCCTGCGGGAATCGCAGCAGCTCGGCCTGGATCTTCGTCTTGACGTTGCCGTCGAGGATGTCGGCCTGGGTGATGTCCAGGGTGTCCACCACCTGCGAACCGTGGGACTTGGCGATGGTGTCGACGAAGCCCTTCCACGTGTAATAGAGCACCGTGAATTCCGGGTCCTGCACGACAATGATCTTGGCCGTGTTGTGGGACTTGGCGATGACGTAGTCGGCCTGGTCCTCGCCGTAGGACTCGGTGAAGGCGTCGAGGTTGGCGTGCGCCGCCCCGTAGCTGGTCACGGCGCTGTACAGGCTGGTCGTGCCGCCGCCGGCGTGGGGGTCATTGCAGTCGAAGGCGTACATGGCCGTGACCAGGATCCCCGCCGCCCTGGCCTCTTCCAGCGGCTGCTTCACCGTGTCACAGTCGATGGCGTCGAGGATGATCCCGTTCACGTGGGCGGCGATGGCCTGGCGCACCAAGGGCGCGTAGTTCGAGGCTTTGAGCCCTGCGTCATAGAGGTGGGGGGTCCAGCCGATGGCCTGTGCCGCCTCCATGGCCCCGGCCACGGGCACGGCGTTGCTGTCGGCCAGCTGACCGGCGGAGATGATGGCGACCGACTTGTTCTTGGCCGCCGGCCGGGAGGTGGGATCGACATTGGTGCTCGTTCCCTGGTACCCGGCGTTGGTCTGGGTGATGGCGGCCGCCAGCGCCGCCGCCGCACTTCCCCCGCCGCTCCCCGAGGTCGTCGTCGTCGTGCTGTTGGAGGCGTTGTTGTTCGAACTACAGGCAGCGAAGATCAATCCTGATGCCATCAGGACCGTCCCGATGCGGATGAGCGTGCCCTTGCGGGTCAGGCCCTTACGGGTCATGTGGACTCCCTCCCCTGTTTCCCTGGTCGCCGGTACTGCCGACGAGACCCCGACACCCTAGTTGGGCTTCGCCCCCGGGACCCTGTCTCTGTCATCTAGAACCGGTTCCATATTGGGCCCCGGCCTACAGTGCCGCCATGCGAGGCGACGCGGAGGCCCGGGTGGTCGACCGGATGCGGGTCTTCGTCCACCCCGACGGCGTGGCCCTCGGGCGCGCCGCCGCCGCCGCCGCCGCCGAGACCCTCCGGCGGGCCGTCTCCGCCCGCGGGGTGGCGCACGCCATGTTCGCCACCGGCAACTCGCAGCTGGCGTTCGTCGACGCCCTCGTCCACGCCACGGCCGACGTCCCCTGGCCCGACGTCGTCGTCTTCCATATGGACGAGTACGTCGGGGTCGGCCCCGACCATCAGGCCGGTTTCCAGCGCTGGATCCGCCAACGCATCGTCGACGAGGTCCGGCCCCGGGCCGCCCACTATCTCGACGGGCTGGCCGATCCCCCGGCCGAGTGCGATCGCTACGCCGAGCTCCTGCGCACCCACCCCCTCGACCTGTGTTGCCTGGGCATCGGCGAGAACGGCCACCTGGCCTTCAACGATCCCCCCGTCGCCGACTTCCGAGATCCCCGGGTCGTGAAGGTCGTCGAGCTCGACGCCGCCTGTCGGCAGCAGCAGGTGAACGAGGGCCACTTCCCCTCGATCGGCGACGTGCCCGAGGAGGCGGTGACGGTGACCATCCCGGCGCTCCTCGGTGCCACCAGCGTCCTCGCCATCGTGCCCGAGGCCCGCAAGGCCGAACCCGTCCGCGCCGCCTTGCTCGGTCCGCTGTCGACGGCGTGCCCGGCGTCGGTCCTGCGCACCCAGCCTCAGGTCGCGCTCCATCTCGATGAGGGCTCGGCGGGCGCCCTCGGGTGGGAGTGACGGGGCCCCGGGCCGAGCTACGTCGGCGCCTGATCGCCCAGCCAGCGGTCAAGGAAGGGGTAGGCGGTCGTCCCGTACCACTGGTGGCCCCCCTCGAAGACGTCGTGGACGATCCGGTCCCCGCTCACACCGAGCGACTCGTACACGGCGCGCAACGTCTCGCATCCCGCCGCCGCCACCGGCGCCGGGAAGAGGTCGTCGTGGTTCCCGCTCTCCACCAACATCGGTCGGGGGGCGACGAGGGCCCCGAGGTCGACGTGCTCGAGTCGGCCCAACATCCCCGGCAGCACCTGCGAGCCACACATGTTCCAGGGCATCTTGTGGGACTCGGCCCACGACGAGAAGTAGCCGCTCACCACGCAGGCCGCCACCCGCTCGTCCCAGGCGGCCAGGAACAGCGTCATCGTGCCGCCGTAGGAGAGCCCCACCATGCCCAGGCGCCGCGGGTCGACGAGGGGATGGGCCTCGAGCACGTCGAGGCAGCGGGCCAGGTCCCACAGATTCTGCGTCAGCGGGTTCTCCCCGGCCATGACGGCGTGGACCAGGTTGGTGTCGCAGATGTAGTGGTCGGGTGGGGTCCAGTCGGCCCGGTCACCGAAGCAGCGCAGGTCGGGGGCGAGCACCACGTACCCCCGGCGGACGAGTTGGACGGCGTAGTCGCCGTTGGGCGCTTCCGTCTCGGCCAACCCGCAGACGAGGGCCTTGCCCGGCCCGTGACCGTGGGCGGCGAGGACGGCGGGGCCGGGGGCGTCGCGGTCGTCGGGGACGAGGAGGTAGGCCGGGACCGACATCGTCTTCTCGGTGTCGAACACGATGGTGTGACGCGTGTAGCCCCCGCACGGGACCGACTCGAGCGTCTCGAGGGCGAGCGGGACGCGACCCGGCAGCGGACCGAGGAGCTCGTCGAGGCGCGCCCGGCACCGGATCCGCCACGCTCCGAGCCCCGGGTCGCCGGCGGCGGGCAGGGGGTCGGCCAGCCGCTGCTCCTGCAGGCGGACCATCCACGAGTACCAGGGCGAGAAGTTCCGCCGCGGGGCGGGGAGATCGAGAAACGACGGCTCAGGAAGTGACAAGGGGCTTCCAGCTCTGGACCACGACCCAACAGGTTCCCTGCGTGATCTTCTGGTAGGTGAGCGCGCAGGCCGAGGAGGCCGGGACGTTGTTGTGCAGCTTGACGACCTGATACTGGTTGGGTCCGGCGTACTTGCCCGGCCCGTAGCTCAAGGTCGGCGAGTAGGTGCCCTGGAAGTTCTTGATGCTCGCCATCGCCTTCACGAAGCTGCGCCGCGTCAGGTGGCGCCCGGCCTTCTTCGCCGCCGCCGTGAACAGCTCGATCCCCTGGCACCATCCGGCGGTGGGCCCCTGTTCCTCGATGTAGGGCGAGGCCTTCTCTCCGTGGATGAGGGTCTGTCCGGAGATGGGCTTGGGATTGGCCGCGTGCCAGATCTTGTAGCAGTTCGCCACACCGGGGTCGTAGCCGCCCCTACCCACCAACGAGGTCGGCCCGTCCACTCCGCCCAATGTCTCGGCCGTGATGCCTTCCTGCCCGTTGAGTTCCTTCTCGTAGGGGATCGGGATGAGCCCGAGCGTGACGTTGATGGAACCCTCGTAGTCCGACAGGAGCAACTTGGGGTAGTAGTGCTGGCTCGATTCGGCCTGCAGGTAGGGAAAGAGGGCGTTGAACGGAATGAGGGGGATCACGGCCGTGATGCCGGCCGCCTGCAGGTGTTGCACGATCAGAGGGGCGGCCGATCCGGTCGAGGCCGTGTCCGAGGGATTGGCCGGGATGGTCTCGACCATCGGTGCCGGGATCCCGGCGCGCCTCAGGTCGGGGAGCAGGTAGGTCTTCAACGCCACCTGGTCGCTGGCGCGGTCCCCGGCCACGATGGCCAGTTTCTTCGACCCCCCCACCAACCCGGCACCCTTGGCCCACGACACCAGGGTGGCCAGGATCGACGCCTGGTCGGGCCCGGTCCACCACAGGTAGGGGGCGCCCTTCTGGGTCCAATTGGTGGTCGTCGTCCACTCGCCGATGAAGGGGGTGTGGCCTTCCTGGGTGACGCACAGCTGGTTGTCGCCCGTCCACGATCCCAGTCCGTCGACCACGGCGAAGACGGCCGGGTTGCCCTCGGTCCACTGCTTGCACAGGGCGCGCATGCCGGACTCGCTGGTGGGGTCGAAGGGAACGATGATGGGATTGATCTTGCGCCCGTTGATGCCACCGTGGGCGTTGGCCGCTTTCACGTAGGTGTTGATGGCCTTGTCCTGGGCCGCGAACTCGGCATCGCCGGCGAACCCGAAGTTCGAAGACAGAGACGCCAGGTTCGATACGGGGAAGACCACGTTGATCTTGGTGCTGGTGACCCCCCGGCTACTGGTGCTGGCGTGGTCCAGGGCGTTGACGCCGGCGGACACGGTCGACGCCGAACTGGCCGGCGGGCCCACCGAGACCGCCACGACCGATCCGAGGAACACCCCCGCGACCATGACGCCGGCGCTCATCCGGCCACCCACCAGCCGGCTCCTCCGACGACGGCGTGCGCGGGTGGAACCTCGGGGGTCCGACTTCGCCATTGCAACAGCCTCCTCGTGGCCGAGCGTCCGCGACAAGCCAGGACGCGCACCGTTCTCGCCGGTCGACACGATAGGCGGCCCGCTCGAGACGCACCGGGCGGGTTGTGACCGGCGGTCGGCTGAGGCAGCATGGTCTCCGTGGTTATCGCGACCGATCTCGACATCAGGCCCGTATCCCCGGTCATCGGGGCCGAGGTCCACGGCCTCGACCTGGCGCGGCCGTTGGGAGACGCCGTCGTGGCCCAGGTCCGAGCGGCGCTGGCCCACCACCTTGTCCTGTTCTTTCCCGATCAGGATCTGAGCCCCGAGAAGCAGACGGAGTTCGCCCGGCAGTTCGGTGAGGTCACGCCGGCCCACCCGGTCATCGCCTCGCTCGAAGGCCATCCCGAGGTGCTGCCCATCGACGGCCGCGAGGACCGCGCCTCGTGGTGGCACACCGACGTCACCTTTCTCGCCACCCCTCCCCTCGGATCGATCCTCCACATGCGCCAGGCCCCGGACGTGGGCGGGGACACGATGTGGGTGAGTCTCCAGGCGGCGTACGACGCCATGTCCGAGCCCATGCGCAAGTTCTGCGACGGACTGATCGCCTGGCACCACGATCCCTGGTTCGCCGCCGATGTCGAGGCCAACGGGGGCTACGAGTGGGACGGCAAGCGGCACGAGAAGTTGCTTCCCACCTCGCATCCGGTGGTCCGCACCCACCCCGAGACGGGGCGCAACGGTCTTTTCGTGAACTCGCAGTTCACGCGTTTCATCGAGGGCTTCTCTCCGCTCGAGAGCTCCACCCTCCTCGATCTGCTCTACCGCCACTGCCAGCGCCCCGAATTCGGCTGCCGCTACCGCTGGAAGGTGGGTGCCGTCGCTTTCTGGGACAACCGGGCCACTCTGCACTACGCCCTGGACGACTACGGCGACGCGCTACGTATCGCCCACCGGGTGACGCTGCGCGGCCCGCGCCCCTACGGCCCGGCCCGGCCCCTCGACACATCCGCCTGAGCAGCGCTGTCGGCCGACGCGGCGCGGCGCCGTGGGCCGGCGCTCAGGTGACGAAACGGCCGGCGTAGCTGTCGTCAGGCTCGTAGGCCACGCCGTCGGCGATGAGAGTATCGACGTCCCCGTCGCGGTAGCCGACGTCGCGCAGGATCTGACGCGTGTGCTCCCCCACGCGCGGAGGCGGTCCGGCGATGCGGCCGGGTGTCGCCGACAGCTGGATCAGCTGGCCGAACTGCCGCAGCCGTCCGAGGACGGCGTGCTCGTAGTCGGCCACGAGCCCCAGTGCGGCGTTGCCCTCGTCGCGCAGCAGCGTCCGGCCGTCGTCGGTGTCGACGGGTACCTCGTTGGCCACCCCGGCGTGGTCGAGGATCCCCGACCACTCGACCGCCGGCTTGGTGAGCAACACCGCCTGGAGCTGTTGCTCGAGATCCATCCGGTGCCTCGCCCGGGCCGACGCCGTCGAGAAGCGCTCGTCGCCGATGAGCGGGCCGAGATCCAACGCCGTGCACAGTCCCCGCCACTGGTCGTCGGTGACGGCCGCCACGCAGATCCATCCGTCACCGGCCGTGCGGTACAGCCGGTAGAGGGCGTCGGTGCCGTGGAGCCCGGTGTCGAGACGGGGCCGGTCCCAGACGGCCCCGTCGGGCCCGGTCCAGGCGTCCGAGGTGAACACGATGCCGCCGTCGTGCAGCGACGTCCACAGCTCCTGACCCTCACCGGTGCGGGCCCGGTGGACGAGGGCCAGCAGGACGCCGACCACCGACAGCATGGCGTTGGCCGTGTCGCACATGCCGAACCGTAGGTAGAGGGGGTCGTTCCCGTGCGCAACCGCGCCGGCCTCGTACTCGATGCCCGACGACGCCTGGTAGAGCGGGTCGAGACCACCGAAGCGGCCGAGGGGGTCGGCCAGGCCGTAGGCGTAGGTGTTGCAGTAGATGATGTCGGCCCGCAGGGCGCGACAGGCCGGGTAGTCGATCCCGAGCCGCGTCGCCACGCCCCGGGTCATGTTGTGGTGCACGACGTCGGCCCCGGCCACGAGCCGCGTGGCCGCCTCCCGTCCCGACGGGTGTTTGAGGTCGAGGGCCACCGACCGCTTGCCCCGCTGGCAACCGATGAAGGGCTTGGCCGAGAAGCGCATCGCGTCACCCGTCACCGGTTCGACCTTGATGACGTCGGCCCCGAGGTCGGAGAGGATCATGGGGCCGAAGGGCCCGGCCAGGTACTGGCCGAAGTCGATGACACGGACGTCTCCGAGTGCGAAGGGGGTGGACACACCGCCGGCCGCCGGCCCCGGCGGCCCCGACGCGGCCGACGCGGCCGACGCGGCCGACGCGAGCACGTCGTCGGTGTGCTCGCCGGGGCGCGGTTGGGGACCGCGCACCGCCCCCGGGGTGCCGAGGAGATGGATGGGCACCCCCATCTGCCGGGTGGCGCCGACGTCGGGGTCGTGCACGGTGGCCACCATGTCGTTGGCGATGGTCTGCACGTGGCGCAGGACGTCGGGGGCCGGCCCCACCACCTCCGCCGCGTGGTTGGCCCGGCGCAGTTCCTCCACCAGCTCGGCGGCGTCCCACGACCGCATCCTCTGGCGGCGCCGGACGTCGAGCTCGGCCCGCTCCGACGGCGACAGGCCCATCAGGGTGAGGATGTCGGGGGCGCCCTCGAGACCGATGACCTCGTCGAGCGTCTTCGTCGGGGGCAGACCGGACATGACCGAGATGTGGATCCATCGCCCCGCCGCGCACTCGAAGAGCATGGTCTGGTGGATGCCGGGCGGATACGTCTTGGCCATGAGCTCGTGGTACCCGGACGGGGCCTTCTCGACATCCTGGTAGAGCTGCGTCGTGTAGAGCAGCGCTCCCTGCAGCAGTGACGTCTGCACGTGCTGTCCCCGTCCGGTGCGCTGGCGCGCCCACAGGGCGGCCAGCGCCCCCGCTCCCACCAGGAACGCCGCGCCCATGGAGGGGACGGGCATGTGCAGGAAGATGGGACCCGGCCGCCAGCCGGGCTGGGCCCACATCTGGCCGCTGGTGGCCTGGACCTGGGCGTCGTACGAACGACGGCCGGCCTGGCGGTGGCCGGGGGGGTAGGCCGGGCACGACACCAGGATGATCCGGTGGTCGATGGCCCGCAGGTCGTCGTAGGAGAAGCCGAGCCGTCCGGCCACGTCGGGACGGAAGCTCTCGACGACGACGTCGGCGCTCGCCGCCAGCCGGTGGAAGTCCGCCCGTCCCTCCTGCGAGGTGAGGTCGACGATGACCGAGCGCCGGCTGCGGTTCCAACACCGGGATCCCTCGTACGAGCGGAAGGGGTCGCCGCCGGGGGGCTCCACCTTGATGACGTCGGCCCCGTGCTCGGCCAGGAACAGTACCCCGAGGGGTCCGGCGATCCCCTGGGACAGATCGAGCACGCGCAGGCCGTCGAGGGCGCCCACCGTCATTCCGTTGGGGGTGCCTTCGGGAGCGACGACGGCGCCGCCGGCCCCGAGACGTTGATGGCCTCCTCGCTCGCCCCCAGATAGGCGGCCAGGGCCCGGGGATCGCGTCGCACCTCGTCGGGGGTTCCCGACGCCACCACCTCACCGGTTTCCATGACCACCACCGTCGAGCACAGTTCGAACACGAGCGGCACATCGTGCTCGACGAGGAGAATGGTGGAGTCGGTCACCTCGTGCAGCCGGCGCAGCAGTGGGATGAACGCCTCGGCCTCCCGTTGGGCGATGCCGGCTGTCGGTTCGTCGAGCAGAAGCAGCCGGGGGTTGGCCAGAACGATGGAGGCCAGGTCGACGACGCGGCGCGTTCCCGTCGACAGGTGCGCGGTCGAGTGGTGGCGGAATCTCTCCAGCCCGAACGAGCCGATCACGCCGTCGACGGCGCCGCGCTTGGCGTGCTCGGCCCGCCGGGCCCACGGCAGTTGCAAGGTGGTGGACAGGATGTCGATCCGGTACCGGGCGTCCTCGCACAGCAACAGGGTGTCCTCCACCGACAGCTCGGGGTAGAGCCGGCAGTCCTGGAACGAGCGCACGATGCCGAGCCGGGCCCGCTCTTCGGGGATGTAGTCGGTCAGGTCCTCGGTGTCGAGGCGGAGCTTCCCGGCCGCCGGGGAGACGAGGCCCGACACGGCGTCGAGCAACGTCGTCTTGCCCGAGCCGTTGGCCCCGATGAGCCCGACGATCGAACCGGCGTCCACCGACAGGCTCACGCCGGCCACCGCCCTCAGGCCGCCGAAGGCCACCACGACCTCTTCGATGTCGAGCCGGGCCGGGCCGGCCGCCGCCGCCGCCCGCCCGCCGGGAGGGGTCACGGCTCCACCGTGGTGAGCGCACCGGCCCCGGCCGGGCTCCGCCGCCCCTGCGGGGCGTCGGCCGGGCCGGCCGACACCGAGCGCGCCGGGTCGAGGGGCGGCGCCCCTCCGCGCCGGGCCTGCAGCTGCTCGACGGCCCCGGAGACGAGATCGCCGAAACTGTGCAGCAGCTGGGCCAGGCCGCCGGGCAGATAGAGGATGAAGGCGAGCAGCCCGACGCCGCTCGTCAGGAACTCGACGGTCGGAGAGGCCCCGAAGATGGCAGGCAGACCCTCCAGGTAGAGCGCACCGAGGAGCGCACCGGGGATCGAGTCGAGTCCGCCGATGACCACCATCGAGACGACCAGGATCGAGAAGGTCGGGTCGAAGGTGCTGGTGCTTATGCGCTCGGTGGCGAAGGCCAGGCACACGCCGGCATAGCCGGCGATGAAGCCCGACAAGGCGAAGGCCAGCAACTTGGTCCGCACCACGGGGATCCCGGCCGAGCCGGCGGCGATCTCGTTGTCGCGCACGGCGATGAGACGACGGGCGATGCCCCGGTCACGCCAGACCCGGACCATGACCACGGACACCACGAGGACGCCGAGCGAGAACCAGGCGAAGGCCTGCTCCGACGAGAGGCTCAGACCGAACAGCGAGGGCCGCGCCAGAAGGGTCGACTGCGGGTTGGGCAGGCCCGAGCAGATCTGCTTGTGGATGAGGGGCAGGGTGAAGCACGAGGTGGCCAGCACCGACGTCTGCATGAACAGGGCGAAGCCCAGGGTGCTCACGGCCAGGTAGAGGCCACGGATACGCAGCGCCGTCAGGCCGACGAGCACCGACACCAGGGCGGTGGCGAGGCCGGCGACGGGCAGGAGCACGATCAGGGGCAGGCCCGATCCGATATGCGAAGCGATGTCGGCGCCGACGGCCACGAAACCGAACTGGCCCAGGGAGACCTGGCCCGACCATCCGGTGAGAACGGTGAGCGACAGCGCGATCACGCCGAAGATGCAGATCTGCGACATGAGATAGGAGTGGCCCACCCCCACGAATAGCGGCAGCAGGGCGGCCACCAGCAGGCTGATCCCCACCCCGGTCGAACCCACCGTCTTGCGCATGGCATGGGTCGTTCTTCGGAAGGCGGCAGTCCCCATGGCCCACGACGACCGCTCCCCGACACGGGCCCCCTTCTGCAGAGAGGCGGCCCGCAGCAGCAGGGCCCCCTGCAGGAGGATGAACAGGATCAGTTCGACGGTGGCGGGCCCCGACGAGGGGTTGGTGATGTTCCACTGCAGCGCGTCCAGCACCACGCCGACACCCACGCCGGCGATGAAGGCGACGGGCAGGCTGACCATGCCGCCTATCAGTGCGGCCAAGAGCGCCAACAGCAGCAGGTCGGGACTGAGCACCTCGGTGAGCGCGCTCGTCTGGCTGGGCGAGGCCAGCACGGCGGTGACGGCGGACAGCGCTCCGGCCAGGGTCCAGGCCACGGTGGACGTCCGACGGACCCACACCCCCGACAGCCGGGCCGACTCGGAATTCTCGGCCATGGCCCGCATGGCGAGTCCCCACGACGAGAACCGGATGAAGGCGGCGAGGGCGATCACGACGATGGGCGCCACGATCAGGGTGAGAACGTCACCGGGGGAGAAGAGGAAGGTGCCCACGTGGAAGGTCCAGTCGATGGGCACGGGAAAGGGCTGGAAGAGCTTCTTGGGCCTGATGAAGGGGAACACGGTGAAGAGGAAGAGGACCTGCGACAGGCCGATGGTGGCCACCATCACCATCACCCGGGGCCGGTTGAACAACCGGCGCAGGATCAGCTCGGACAACGCGCCCACGGCGGCGGCCAGGGCGACGGAGATGACGAGCGCCACCCAGTAGTTGAAGCCGAAGTCGTAGAAGAGCTTCACCAGGAACACGGCCGCCACCACGCCCAGTTGGCCCTGGGCGAAGTTCACCACCCGGCTGGTCCGGTAGATGAGGACGAGGCCCACGGCCAGCAGTCCGTAGTCGAGACCGAGGATGGCGCCCTCGAGGACTATGGACGGGGGCAACGACACGCGTGTCTCTCAGTCCGTGGCCGCGGCGGCACCAGTGAGGAAGACCGGTCGCAGCAGGTCGTCGCGATCGAGCAGCTCGGCCGTGGGACCGTCGAAGCGGACCTCCCCCCGCTCGATGAAGAAGGCGTGTTGGGCCAGGCTCATGGCCCGGTTGACGCTCTGCTCCACCAGGATCACCGTGGCGCCGTCGGCGTTCACCCGGCGGACGATCCCCATGAGACGGTCGACGGTGAGCGGCGCCAGGCCCAGGGCCAGTTCGTCGATCATGAGCAGCTTGGGCGTGGTCATCATGACCCGGGCCAACGCCAGCATCTGCTGCTCGCCCCCCGACAGGGTGCCGGCGGGCTGGTCGAGGCGCGTTTCTAGCTCGGGGAAGGCGGCGACGGCCTCGTCCAGCGCGGCCCGCGCCCGGGGGCTGTCACGGCGGAACGAATACTCCCCCACCCGCAGGTTCTCCCGCACCGTCAGACCGGGGAACGTCATCTTCCCGCCCACGAGCAGCGCCACACCCTGGTCGATGATCTGCTCCGGCTCGAGGTAGGTGCAGTTGACGCCGAAGATCCGGATCACCCCGCGGTGCGGATGATCGAGCCCCGAGACGGCGCGCAGCAGCGTGCTCTTGCCGGCCCCGTTGGTTCCGAGCAGCGCCACGATGGCCCCCTCGGGCACCTCCAGGTTGATGTCGAACAGAACCTGCTGGGTGCCGTAGAAGAAATCGAGGTTGTGGATCTGCAGGGCCGGGATCTCGCCGCCCGACTGGCGACGTTTTCCTTCGGCGTAGCGCTCGAGGACGTCCTCGATGACGAGGGTGATGTCCCGCCGGACATAGCGGGACCCCACGGCGAGGAGCGCACCCCCGATGACGCAGACGGGGCCGATGAGGGTGAGGGCGGTGGTGACATTGGTGGAATCGCTCACCGCCCCCAGGATGATGCCGCCGGCGAACCCTCCCAGGATGGCCGAGTAGACGCCGAACATGGCGAAGCAGATGGACCGCATCTCGGCCGGCGCCGTGGCCGCCAGTGTCTGGAAGATGGAGATGGCGATGGGCGCCACCGCCGCGTTGGCCAGGAATTGCAGGGTCACCACCATCCACAGATTGGGCATGTACAGCGAAACGCTGAACAAGGTCCCGTAGACGGCGATGCAGACGCCGGCCAGCACCAGCGGCGCCTGGGGGGCGCGGCGGAAGAGGCGGTCGCCCACCGTGTAGGCCACCGGCAGCCCGAGGAAGGCGGCCAGGCCGATGATGGAGTTGATGACGCTGCGGTGGCCGGTCGACTGGTGCCACACCCGGACGAAGTAGAGGTTGCCGAACAGCGACGCGCTGATGCCGACGAAGCCGAGCACGGCCACGGCCACCAACTGGTAGTAGAGCGAGCGGATCCGCAGCAGCCGGGTCACGGCCGATCCGAGCAGCACCCGGGGGGCCTTCTGCTGCTGGGCGTGGGTGTCCATGCCCGAGGCCTTCAGGATGTGGCTCGATTCGTTGGCTCCCTTGTCCGGTTCGTGCAGGCTGAACAGGGCCAGGGCGATGGGCACGCCCGCACCGGCCACCACCAGGCCCCACCGCCAGTCGTGGGTGTAGGTCACGATGGACCCGAAGATCAAGATGCCCACCGTCTGGGCGATCGGGTCGGCCAGGTAGTGCCAGCTGAACACCCGGCTGCGCCCCTCGGTGGGGTAGGCGTCGGCCAGGAACGAGTTGTGCACGGTCTGGTTCACGCTCACGCCGAGCGAGGCGAGCAGGTACAGGAAGACGAACCACCAGATGTTGGGGGACAGGCCCATCAGGGTGCCGAAGACGCAGAAGATCAGCAGGGCCACGGCGGCGACGACCTTGCGCGATCCCCGGTCGGCCCACAGTGCCAGGGGCACCGCCCACAGGAACTGCGACACCGACGCCACGAAGGCGACGGCCCCGAGGCCGGCGTCGCTCAGATGGAAGGACTTCTCGAGGTTGTTGCCGATCAGGTTGATGCCGGCCCCGAAGGTGCTCGGGACGATGGCGGCCACGGTGAGAAGCACGAGCGGGGCGTAGCCACTCGCCCGCAGGATCCCGAGCAGGGGTGGGGGCTTTCCCTCCCCGGTGCCGGGGATGACCCCGATCTCGGCCTCGCTCACCTGGTCCGGGAGCCGGGTGACAGCCTCCTTCAGCAGCTCGTCGGGAACCGTGAACTCGAACAGCGTCCCCTCGGACATCCACGCGACTCTATCCCTGACACAGCCGTCAGAAACAGGCGAGCGGGCCGTGATCAGGCGGCGGTGACTGCCGTCATCACGTGGCGGTGGCCACCGTCATCGTCACGTGGCCGTGGCCACGGTGAGAGGTCCCTGGGGCAACACGCAGACGCGTGCGCCGGGGCCGGCGTGGTCGAGGGCCCGGGCCACCGCGGCGGTGACGTCGGCCACCGGCCGCAGGTGGGCGGCGCGCACGGCGTCGTCGTCGAGGCCGTCGCTGTGCAGCCAGATGTCGCTGCGTCGCAGGACGCGCGCGAGAACCTGGACCTGCCACCGGTCGGCCTCCGACGGCCCCGACCGGTCGGCCAGCGCGTCGCGATCGGCGGCCGCCGCGAGCAGCCGGGCGAAGGCGCCGCCGGCCGGTAGCCCGTCGACGCAGGCGGCCGCCATGACCACGGTGCCGCCGTCGGCCACGACCCGTTCGGCCGCCGCCATCCCCTTTACCGCCTGGTAGAGGTTCCGGTCGAGCGGGTAACCGGCGTTGGTCGAGAGCACCACCTCGAAACGGCCCGTCACCCGCTGCACGGCCGTCCGTTCCACGAAGTCGCAGGCGGCGCGGTGCCCGTCGGGCAGGGGCCCGGCGAAGACGGCGGTCAGTTGCCGGCGGCTGTTGATGGCCACGTCGATCGACAGGCTGGGCGGCGCCAGGGACACCGCGGCGCGGACGAAGTCGTGCACGGGGTTCCCCTCCGTCACGAGCCAGGTGGCCCGTTCGTCGGCGATCCGGGCCGGGCTGTGCGCTTCGAGGATGGTCTCGGTGGCGGCCAGCCCCGGACAGACCCCCTTCGGTCCCCCGCTGAAGCCGGCGAAGAAGTGGGGCTCGACGAAGCCGGTCAGGATCCGGACGTCGGCCTCGAGGTAGCGGGGGTCGATCAGCACGCGGGCGCCGTCCACCATGCCCACCTCCACGTGGGCCCCGTCGTCGGCGCGGTGGTCGTGGACGCGGTAGCGGCCCACGATCTCGTCGCCCAACAATTCGGCCATCTCGGCCGCCGCGGCCCGCCGGTGGGTCCCGGTGGCGCACAGCAACGTCACCCGGTCGGGCCCGGCGCCGAGCCGTTCGAGCTCGGCCAGGAGCGGCGGCAGCACCGTCCGGTTGGGCATGGGCCGGGTGAGGTCGGGAAAGACGACCGCCACCTCCGACCGGTTGCCGATCAGATCGGCGAGCGGCGGTCCCGCCGTCGGCGCCCGCAGCGCGGCCAGGACGGCGCCGGCCTCGTCCCCGAGCCCGGGCAGATCGGTGGGGCTGATCACCTCGGCCCCGTCGGGGACCCGGGCCACCAGGCCGGCGCGTCCGTAGGCGAGCCGGACCTCTATCACCGGTCCACCTCTTTCACCGGTCCACCTCTTTCACCGGTCGCCCCCCAGGTCGACGACGGCCGCGGCGGCGGCGTCGGCGGCGCCGCGCCACCGGGCGTAGCGGGCCACGGTGGCCGGGTCGGGCACCACGGTGTCGGTGACGGGGTCCATCCGGTCGAGCTCGTAGCCGGCCCCGGTGGCCTGGGCGACGAGCAGGGCGGCCCCGGCCGAGGCGGCCTGGCCCGAGCGGCGGCGGACGGCCGGGAGCCCGGTGACGGCGGTCACCACCTCGACCCACGGGTCGGTGCTGCCATCGGCGCCGGTGAGGGCCAGGGCGGCGGCCGGCGCAGCCGTGGCCTCCAGACAGCGTTTCACCTCGACGGCCACCGATTCGACGGCCGCCCGGGCCAGGTGGCCGGCGTCGTGCTCGAAGCCGAGCCCCACCCATCCGCCCCGGGCGCGGGGCCGCCACCAGGGGGCCCGGGCCCCGCCGAACCAGGGCAGGGCGATCACGCCGGCGGCGCCGGCCGGGGCGTCGGCGGCCCGGGCCATCAGCACGGCCGGTCCGAGGCCGGTGAGGTCGGACAACCAGCGCAGCATCGAGCCGGCGGCCGAGAGGCCCCCTTCGAGGAGGAAGCCGTCACCGGCCGCCCGGCTGACGACGACCCCGTCGGGCACCGGGTCGGGAAAGGCGGCGACGGGGACCGAGACGTTGGCCGTCGTCCCCCACGAGACCATGGGCCGGTCCGGCCCGGCGCCCGATCCGAGGACCTCGCAGGCCCGGTCCCCGGCCCCGACGACCACGGGCACGCCGGCTGGAAGACCGAGCGCGGCCGCGGCCCGGGGGGAGAGGGCACCGGCCACGGCGTCGGGGGCGACCACGGGCGGCAGCCGGTCGCCGATGCTCCCGATGAGGGCGGCCACGAGCGCGCCGGCGGCGTCGCAGAGGCCGGCGGCCGAGACCATGGTCCGGTCCGTCACCACCTCCCCCGTCATCTCCAAGACGATCAGGTCCCGGGGGGTGAGCAGCCAGCGGGCGGCGGCCAGGCGCGCCGGTTCGTGGGCCGCCCACCAGGCCCCCTTGGCCGCCACGGCGGCACCGTCGAGGACGCCACCGGTGAGCCGCCGGACCGACTCTGTGCCCCCGAGACCCTCGGCCAGCGCCGCCGCCTCGGCCCCGGCCCGCCG
>DATNJD010000084.1:0-4326 GCA_035604075.1 Acidimicrobiales bacterium | reverse complement strand
GTCGTCACGAAGGACGACGGCCCCCGGCCCGGGACGACGGTGGAGGGCCTCTCGCAGTTGAAGCCCGTCTTCCGCGAGGGGGGAACCGTCACCGCCGGAAACGCCTGCCCCCTGAACGACGGGGCCGCCGCCGTGGTCGTCATGTCCGAGACCCGGGCCCGTCAACTCGGCATCACCCCGCTGGCGCGCATCGTGGCCAGTGGCGTCTCCGCCCTCGACCCCGAGATCATGGGTCTTGGCCCGATCAAAGCCTGTCGCCAGGCATTGGGCCGCGCCGGCAAGACCATGGACGACATCGACCTGGTCGAGATCAACGAGGCCTTCGCCGCCCAGGTGATCCCGTCGGCCAAGCACCTCGGCATCGCCTGGGACAAGCTCAACGTGAAGGGTGGCTCCATCGCTCTGGGCCACCCCTTCGGCATGACGGGCGCCCGGATCATGACCACCTTGTTGAACGCCCTCGAGGACGAGGGCAAGACCTGGGGCCTCGAGTCGATGTGCGTGGGCGGCGGCCAGGGCATGGCGATGGTCGTGGAAAGGCTCTCGTAGGCCGGCGTCGTCGTTTCCAGGGGAGACACAGGTGGGCGAGGCGATCTACGACGTCGGGTCGATGTGGGAGCTGGTGGCCCGCCGGGCGGCGGCGTCCCCCGATCGGCCAATGCTCATCGACGAACACGACCGCCGGCTGACGTTCGGCCAGTTCGCGGCGCGCTGCGAGACGGTGGCGGCCGGGCTCCACGACATGGGGATCGGTCCGGGCACCGCCGTCTCGTGGCAGCTGCCCAGCCGGATCGAGACGATCGTCCTCTCCATGGCCCTGGCCCGGCTCGGTGCCGTGCAGAACCCGATCATCCACATCTATCGCGAGCGCGAGGTGGCCTTCGCCCTGCGCCAGACCGGGGCCTCGTTCTTCTTCGTGCCCGGGATCTGGAAGGACGTCGACTACGTGGGCATGGCCGAGAAGATCGGTCAGGACCTCGACGCACCCCCGAGGATCGTCGTCGCCTACGACCGCCTCCCCGAGGGCGATCCGTCGGTTCTGCCCCCGCCCCCCGGGCCCGGCGCCGGTGACGACGAGCGCTGGATCTACTACACCTCGGGGACGACGTCGGATCCGAAGGGCGTGCGCCACACCGATCTGACGCTGGTCAACGGCGGCCGGGGCCTGGCCGTCGCCTGCGACATGTCGGAGGACGACGTCGGGTCGATCGCCTTCCCCTTCGCCCATATCGCCGGGCCCGACTATCTGGTCATGGTCCTCGCCCTGGGTTTCCCGGCCGTGCTCCTCGAGTCGTTCATCCCGGCCCTGGCCGTCACCGTCTTCAGCCGGGCCGGCGTCACCATGGCGGGCGGGAGCACGGCCTTCTACCAGGTCTACCTGACCGAGCAGCGCAAGCAGCCGGGCGACAAGATCATCCCCACCCTGAAGTGCCTGTCGGGCGGCGGCGCCCCGATGCCGCCGGAGATCTTCTACGAGGTGGGACGCGAGATGGGCGTGAAAGTGATCCACGGCTACGGGATGACCGAGATCCCGATGATCTGCATGGGCACCATGACCGACACCGACGATCAGCTGGCCAACACCGTCGGCAAACCTGTCTTTGGTGCCGACGTCCGTATCGTCACCCTCGATGGCGACGTCGCCCCCGCCGGGGTCGACGGCGAGGTGAGGGTGAAGGGAGCCATGGTCTGCAAGGGCTACACCGACCCGGCCATGACGGCCGAGGCCTTCGACGAGAACGGCTACTTCCGCACCGGTGACGTCGGCCATGTCCGGCCCGACGGCCACGTCGTGCTGACCGGCCGCTTGAAGGACATCATCATCCGCAAGGGCGAGAACATCTCGGCCAAGGAGATCGAGGATCTCCTCTACACGCATCCGTTGGTCGGCGACGTGGCCGTCATCGGCCTCCCCGACCGCCAGCGGGGCGAGCGCGTCTGCGCCGTCGTCCAGACGGTGCCGGGTGCCGATCCCCTCTCCTTCGACGAGATGGTCGACCACCTGCGGGCGGCCGGTCTCATGGCGCAGAAGATCCCCGAACAGCTCGAGGTCGTCGAGGCCCTTCCCCGCAACGAGACGCTGAACAAGATCCTCAAGTACAAACTGCGCGAGGAGTACTCATGAGCGGAAACGACGCTTGGTCGCCCGACGAGCCGTCGGGTACAGAAGTGTTCGAGCAGGGTGACGAGGCGTTCGACGACGACTCCCGGCTCGATCCTGATCTCCTCGAATCGGTCGAGCTCGACCCGGCGCTCGACCCCACACTTCAGGTCGACGACCGTGAGCTCGAGGAGGCCGGGGCCGAGCTCGACGACCCCGAGGCACTGGTCACCCTCGAGGGAGGCATCGACGACCCCGATGGGGTGGGGGAACCGACAGAACGCACCCGGAGCCGCCAGGGCGAACCGGGTTGGGATCTCGATGCTCCTCTGGCCCGCTCCACCGACGACGACAGCGACGACGAAGGGGTTTGAATCGCGCCGATAGGCCCTGAATCGGCCCAGCGGGCCTGTAGGACATTGGGCACAGGTTGGGCACGAATTGCCCGTCTCTTGGGCCCCGGGTGCCACGATCGATTCGGCCGCCCCCACTCCGCCCGGACGCGGTCACGGTCGACATCGCCGCCGGGGCGAGAGGGGACTGCTGGTGCCGTCGAGACGTCTGTCACTGAAGGTCCGGCGCGCTGTCGCCGGGGTCGTGGTGTGCGTGGGCGCCACCGCCACCCTGTCCGGGGCCACCGCCTCGGCCAGCGGAGCACCGCACCCGGTGTCGGCGTCGCCCGGTCCTGACGGCCTGCGGGCCACGTCGTCTGCGGCTGCGTGGGCCGGACGTATGAAACGAGTGGCGCATTCGCACGCGCTTCCCCGTCTCAGTGCCGTCCGGAGCACGAAGCTGGGCCCGTCCCCCGCCCGTTGGCTCCACGCACCCACGCGCCGCACGGCCACGGGCGCGGGGACGAGGAACGGCCTGGAAAGCGGCAACTGGTCGGGCATGATCGCCTCCGGCATCACCTTCAACGGCGTCTTCGGACAGTGGGTCGTCCCCACGGTGGCGTCGTCCTCGGCCAACGAGTACTCGGGGACGTGGGTCGGCATCGACGGCGCCACCAACAGCTCGCTCATCCAGACCGGCACCTCGCAGGACAGCGGAGGGGGAACGACCTCCTACAACGCCTGGTACGAGATCCTCCCTTCGGCCGAGATCGTGCTCCCCGACGCCGTGTCACCCGGTGACACCATGGAGGCCGAGGTCGTCTACTCGGGCGGCACCTGGAACATCGCCATCGAAGACGTCACCAAACAGTGGTTGGAGTCCGGCCCCGTCTCCTACAGCGGACCGGGCGCCACGGCCGAATGGATCGAAGAGGCGCCCACGGTCGGCGGGAATCTGGCGACACTGGCCAACTTCGGCACGATGCAGTTCAGCAATATCGCCATCAGCGGGAGCGCCTCTTCCGCCGCGCTGGTGCCGGTGGCCATGGCCAACTCCCACGGTGTCGTCATCGCCTATCCCGGTGCGTACGACGGGGCGACGGGTTCGTTCCCGATCACCTTCGGGACGCCGGCTCCGGCCATCAGCTCGGTGAGTCCGGCCCAGGGGCCCACCGTCGGGGGCACGTCGATCGTGGTCAACGGTGACTACCTGACCGGGGCAACCTCGGTGTCGGTCGGTGGAACGACCGTGCCCTCCACGGTCAACCCCGACAATTCGCTCACGGTGACCGCCCCGGCCGAGCCGGTGGGAACGGTCGACGTGACGGTGACCACACCGGGGGGGACGAGTACCCACGTCGCCGCCGACCAGTTCACCTATATCCTCACGGCCCAGGTCATCACCTTCACCTCGACCTCGCCGTCGGCGGCCACCGTCGGGGGGACCGGCTACAACGTGTCGGCCACCGGTGGAGGGTCCGGCATCCCGGTGACGTTCGCCATCGACCCGTCGGCGTCGTCCGTCTGCTCGATCACCGGGGCGACGGTGAGCTTCAACGGGGTGGGCACGTGCGTCATCGACGCCAACCAGGTGGGTAATGCCACCTACAGCGCTGCCCCCCAGGCTCAGCAGAGCTTCAGCGTCGCGCACGCCGACGCCATCACGAGCGCGGCGGCCGCGACGGGCAAGGTCGGCACGCCCTTCATGTTCACGGTGACTACGGCGGGAGCACCGGTGCCGTCGATCACGAAGACGGGCAAGCTCCCGAAGCACGTGACCCTGGTCAACAACGGAGACGGCACGGCCGCCATCTCCGGCACCCCCACGAAGGCGGGCACCTCCCACTTCACCGTCAAGGCGACGTTCGGGACGGGCAAGACCAAGAAGATCGT
>DATNJD010000083.1:0-4389 GCA_035604075.1 Acidimicrobiales bacterium | reverse complement strand
TGCCGGTGAGGCCGCGGATCCCGCCGCCCGCCGGCGCTGTCGGCGCGACAGGCGCTCGTCGTTCGGGTCCGCCGCCACGGCCGACGAAGGGGCAGGTCGCTCGTCGGGAACCTCGACGACGACGCGGTAGTGCTCCTTGGCGAAGAAGCCGAGGACGCCTCCGACACGGAGCTTCTCGGCGCCGTCGATCTTGGTGTCGGGGCCGAGTTCCCGACGGATGCGGTCCAGCACGAGCTGGACGTCCGGGCCCTCAAACGACTTGAGCTGGTGTGACACTCACGACTCCGATGCGCTCAATTTTGATCTGGGGGCCGAGCTCGTTGACCGAGAGGACACCGAGGCGGGGCAGCGCCGGCGCCAGTAGTCGCCGCAGCGACGGTCGCAGGCGGGAGGCGCAGATGAGCACGACGTCGCGGTTGTGCTCTTCGCTTTGTCGGGCGAGCGCTCCCACCTCGCGGACGAGGGCGTCCACCACGTCGGGCTCGATGGCGAGGATGGTGCCGCCGTCGCTCGGTCGGACGGCGTCGGCCAGCTGTCGTTCGAAGCGGGCGTCGAGGCTCATGATGGGAAGAGTGCCGTCCTTGACGAAGGCGGCGGTGATGGCCGGTCCGAGAGCGCGGCGGGCCGCTTCCAGCATCATCTCCGGGTCCTTGGCCTGACGGGCCTGTTCGGTGACGGCTTCGATGATCCGGACCAGGTCGCGCACGGCGACGCCCTCTTCCAGGAGTCCGCACAGGACGCGGTGCAGGTCGGTGAGCGAGACCTGAGCGGCTCCCATCTCCTCGATGACGGCGGGGTCGGTCTGTCGGACCGAATCGAGGAGCGTCTTCACCTGCTGGGCCGACAGCAGCTGGCCCGCATGGCGGGCCACCACCTCACCCAGATGGGTGGTGATGACCGACGACCGGTCGATGACTGTGGCCCCGGCCACGAGGGCCTGTTGACGGAGCTCGGCCGGGACCCACTTGGCGGGCAGACCGAAGACGGGCTCGACGACGGCGTCGCCGGGGACGACGTCGAGGCCCCCGCCGATGGCCAGGAAGCGACCGGCCGGGGCGATGCCGGTGGCCACCTCGACGCCGTGGAGGCGGATGGCATAGGAGTCGTTGGTCAAGTGGACGTTGTCGCGGGTGCGGACGGGGGGGATGATGAGGCCCCGCTCCGTGGCGAGCTTTCTGCGCAGGCCCTTCACCCGCTCGAGCAGGTCCCCGCCTTTGGCCGCGTCGACCAGGTCGACCAGGGTGACGGACAGCTCGAGCTCGAGGGCTTCGACGCGCATGTCGGCCGCCAGGGCCTGGGGGCTGTCGGGGGAGATGACGACGGTGTCGGGACCGGCCGACGCCGCCTCTTCCTCGAGGCCGATGGCGCGTCCGGCCCGGGTGCCGGTGAACCAGAGCAGGCCCCCGACCACGAGGAAGGCGAGGTGGGGCAGGCCGGGCACGATGGCCATGGCGGCCATCACGGCACCGGCGATCTGGATGGCCCGGTGCTGACGGCGGACCTGGCCGATGAGGTCGGTACCGAAGTCCTCGTCGTCGGTGGCGGCCCGGGTGACGACGAGTCCGGTCGAGATGGACAGCAGAAGGGCCGGGATCTGCGAGACCAGGCCGTCCCCCACGCTGAGCAGGCTGTAGGTGTGGGTGGCGTTCGAGACGGAGAGGTGGCGCTGGAGGATGCCGATGGTGAGGCCGCCGATCAGGTTGATGGCGGTGATGACGATGGCGGCGATGGCGTCGCCGCGGACGAACTTGGCGGCACCGTCCATGGCTCCGTAGAAGTCGGCTTCGTCGGATGTCTCCTGGCGCCGGCGCTTGGCCTCCATTTGATCGATGAGTCCCGAGTTGAGGTCGGCGTCGATGGCCATCTGCTTCCCGGGCATGGCGTCCAGGGTGAAGCGGGCCGCCACCTCGGCCACACGACCGGCCCCGGTGGTGACCACCACGAACTGGATGACGATGAGGATCAGGAAGACGACGAGGCCGACGATCAGGTTGCCACCCACGACGAAATTCCCGAAGCTGCTGATGACGGCGCCGGCATAGCCGTGGAGGAGGACAAGCCGGGTGGCGGAGACGTTCAGGGCCAGTCGGAAGAGGGTGGCCACGAGGAGTACGGCCGGGAAGACGGAGAAGTCCAGGGGCTTCTTCACGTGCATGGTCATCAAGAGCACGACCATGGCGCCGGCGATGTTCAGGCTGATGAGGACGTCGAGGATGAACGTCGGGAGAGGCACGACGAGCATGACGACGATGGCAATGACCCCGGCGGGGACGCCGATCATCCCGAGCCTGTTTTTCATGGCACCTCTGTGGACGACAACGGACAAGTGACGGGCCATTCCCTGGCCCCCTGATGCCGCGCCGTCCTGGCGCCCGCCGCATCTATCGACCGGGTGTGTGTCGTGCTTGAGGACTTGGGTGTTTGTTGAGCAGTTGCCGTTGTGTCACGCGGCCATCGGCGCGGCCGTTCGAAATTCCTTCCAACTTCCCCTCAAGTGCCCACGGACTGTGGTCGAAGACTCGGTGTCGTCCTGCGTGGCCCCTGCGGGGGTCCGGCGGGGAGACGGCACACAAGCTCCACGGATGGAGCGATAAACCAAGGAGGAAACGGATGTCTTCCCTCGTAGTGAACACCAACCAGTCGGCGATCAATGCGTTCAACAACCTGAACTCGACCGACACGGCCATGACCAAGGCGATCTCGGAGCTCTCTTCGGGTCTCCAGATCCAGACGGCGGCCGACAACCCCGCCGGGTACGTGGTGGCCGAGGGGCTTCAGTCCCAGGCCAACGGCTTCACCCAGGCGATCTCGAACGCCCAGGCCGGCGTGTCTCTGATCCAGACGGCCAGCGGTGCTCTCAACCAGATCACCTCGATCCTGCAGACGATGAACCAGCTGGCTCTGTCCTCGGCCAACGGCGCCACCAACGACTCCCAGTCGTTGAACGCCAACGAGCAGGAGTTCGTGGCCTTGCAGAACCAGATCGACCAGATCGCCAACACCACGTCCTACGGCACGAAGGCCCTGCTCGACGGGACCTTCTCCGGCCAGAGCCTCCAGGTCGGTGCCTTCGACAACTCGAACCAGCAGCTGACGCTCACCGTGGGGGCGGCCACCACCGGCGCTCTCGGGGTGTCCACCACGACCGTGGGTGTGGCCTCGCAGGCCAGTGCCCAGGCGGCCGTGAGTGCCGTCCAGGCGGCCATCAGCAGCGTGGCCTCCATCGAAGCCAACGTCGGCGCCACCCAGAACCAGCTGTCGGTGGTCGTGGCCAACCTGACGGTGGGCCAGCAGAACCTGCAGGCCGCCTACTCGGGGCTGGTCGACGTGAACTTCGCCCAGGAGACGACCACGTTCACCACCGATCAGATCCTGATGCAATCAGGCGTGTCCATGTTGAGCCAGGCCCAGCAGACACCGTCGCTGGTGCTGAAGCTCCTGCAGTAAGCCGACACGGGGCCGCACCCCCCGGGGACGACAACGGCGTCGTTCCCGGGGGGGCGCTCCAAGTCGCAGACACGTCGACGTCCTGGTGACGTCTATGTCCGAGAGACACAGACGCCCTAGACACGTCGAGATCGAGGACAGTTGCGGTCGGCGAGGCGGCTCGGCCGCAGCGAAGGCTCACTCTCACTCTTATCCACACTCTCATTCGTCGGCGGACACATATCCGATCACGTCGGCATCGATCGGCCGAACATCCGGTCGATCGCTCGAGAGCCGAATCGGTCGGCGTCATCTCACGAGAAAAACAACAGACGCGCGCCGGCGCGTATTTTTTGCGATATCGCCTCAAGCAAGACCGGGCTGCGGTCGAATGATCTCGGGTCACGGTCCACGGATGGCATGGCGTCGTATCGCCCAGGACGGGCTCATAGGAGATATCTCTGTCGGCAACCACCGGCGGAGGCCCGCGAGGTTCCTGGGAGGTAGAGCCCTTTATGGACGGGATCGTGAACGTCCTGCAGTACGCGGTCGACGGGGTGGCGCAGCAGCAGCAGGCCACCGCCAACAATCTGGCCAACGCCGACACGCCCGGTTACACGGCTCAGACCGTGGACTTCGAGACGAGCCTCCAGCAGGCGCTCAGTTCGCCGTCGGGGGGCACGGCCGGTGTCGTCGTCTCGGCCGATCCCACCGCCGCGGCCAGCGACGGCAACAACGTCGACACCGGCACCCAGCTGGTCGACGCCCAGAAGGAGACCCTCCAGTACCAGACCATGGTCGACATGCTGAACGCCCAATTCCGTCTCATCTCCGGGGCGGCGGGCGGGAGCTTCTCATGAGCCTGTTCGGGTCCCTCGACATCTCCGGCTCCGGGATCGGCGCCGCGCAGACATGGCTCGACACGACGGCCGGGAACATCGCCAACATGAACGACGTCAGCCC
>DATNJD010000082.1:0-5967 GCA_035604075.1 Acidimicrobiales bacterium | reverse complement strand
GGGTGGCCGCCGCCGCCATCGAGCGGGGATGGCGGCTGATACCCGACAGGTACAAACAGCTGACCTTCCCCGGCGTCCGCCACGCCGACTTCACCACCCAGGAATACACCCAGCACGAGCACATCGTGAAGAGAAAGTGGGAGGCCACCAGGGGAGTCGGCCACAGCTTCGGGGCCAACCACAACGAAGCTCCCGAAGACATCATCTCCACCACCGAACTCGTCCGGCTCCTGGTGGACGTGGTGGCCAAGAACGGGAATCTGCTGATCGGCGTCGGTCCCGCCCCCGACGGGACACTTCCCGAATGGCAAGTCGCCCCCCTGGCCGGACTGGGCCGGTGGCTGGAGGTCCACGGCGAGGCCATCTACGGCACCCGACCCTGGACCGTGCCGTCGACCACCACGTCCGAGGGAACCGAGGTGCGCTTCACGCTCGGGCCCCAGGCCCTCTACGCCACGCTGCTCAGTCCTCCCGGGACCCGCGACGTCGTCCTGCGCGGCGTGGCGGCGGGAGCGTTGGACCATGTCGATCTCCTGGGCGTGGACACACCGATCGACTGGCAGGTGCGCGACGGCTCGTTGTCGGTCACCCTCCCCAAGCGACTCCCGGTCCGACCGGCGCATGTGTTGCGTCTGGCACCAGCGGCCGAGTTGCGCGCGTTGTAGCCGAGTTGCGCGCGTTATAGCCGAGGCTGACGAGGCGAATGAGGATCCGCAGGGCGGCCCCACTTTGCCGCCACACTTTGACAGGGCGGTCGAGGCGACTTCCCGATACCATCCGCTCATCGCATTCGTCGTCGGCGGACGATCATGGAGGTGGGGCAATGAAGTCTTGGGGGACACGAGTCTGTCTGTTCTCAGGCGCCGCGGCGGTGGTGCTCTTCGGCTTGGGCATCGTCGCCGCCGGTCCGGCCCAGGCGACCGCAAGCGTGCCGTCGGCCATCAATCCAGTGGGTCTCTACAACTACTTCGACGGGGGCATCATCACCGAGGGGGGAGCGGCCACCACGATCACCATCAACGCCAACGGGACGTTCAATCTCCTCTACGGGACGATCACGGACAACGGTGTCTGGCTTCTGCAGAAAAGGACCATCGCCCTGACGGTCACCTCCGGGGAAGACGGGAGCGCCGGTTGCCTCCTCATGGGCACACTCGTGCACAAGGGAATCAACTCCTCGGCCAAGCAGGGCCCCATCGACTGCCAGGCCGAGTTCGGCAAGACCGGGACCTGGTACGCCAAGGTCCCTCACCACGTGCGCTGAAAGCGCGCGCCCACCGGCTCAAGACGCCGGTGGGACGTGGGTCATCAACATCTGGCGCCGCTGCGCGGCGGTGAAGTGGAACGGCCGGGTGTCGTCCATGAAGTCGGACAGGATCTCGGCGAACCGGACCGGCTCCTCGACCTGGGGGAAATGGCCCGCGCCTTCGATGATCTCGAGCCGGCTCCCCGGCAACGCCTCATGGGCGTCGTGGGCATGGCGCACCGGGATGATCTTGTCCTGATCACCCCAGATGATCAGGGTGGGCATGCGGGCGGCGAGGTAGAGCCGGTCCATGGCGTTCACCGACTGACCGCCGGGATCGACGACCGAGCGCAGGGTGCGGACGAAGGCCATCCGGTTCTCCGATTCGGTCAGCGACGCGTAGGCCCGCCACACCTCGACCGCCCGGGCATGGCGAAATCCGGCCCGATGGAGGAATTGGAGCATCTGGTTTCCCCGGTCGCGTACGAAGCGGGGGAAGAGGACCGGCAACGTGTACTCGACGCCGGGGACCGTCAGCAGGCGCAGGAGCCAGCTCACGTCCCGACCCAGACCGCCACTGTCGACCAGGACGAGCCGTTCGCAGTTCTCGGGGTACTGGTACGACATTTGCATAGCCACGCCGCCGCCGAACGACTGGCCGACGACCGTGACCCGCTCGATGCCCAGGACACTCAGGAGGTCGCGTAGGGCGCTGGCGTGGGCACCGAGGGAGTAGTCGCCCGGCGGCTTGTCCGAGTCGCCGTGGCCGATCAGATCGGCCGCCACCACGGTGTGGTCCCGGGCCAGGAGGGGGATCACCTGCTCCCACGTCTTCGAGCTGCCGGCGATCCCGTGGATGAGCAGGATGGCCGGACCGTGGCCGGCCCGGCGAAAGGCCATGTCATGGCCGTGAATGCTGACGTGCTCGAGCTCGGATCGCTCCTGAGGCCTGTCGATCTCCCGATCTAATCAGATGAGGGGGACCGCGACGCTCCGCCCGACGCAGGCCCTGGTCCGCCACCGTCACGGCGGGACCGCTCAGGCGTCACTCGTCTCCCCGTCCGCCACCCACCGTTGCCGGAGATCCACCAGCCATGCGGGCAGCTCGATCTCGGGGTCGGGCAAGGCCTCGGCCCCGCGGTCGGCCAGTGCCTCGTGAAACGCCTCGGCATCGTCGCCCCATGACCGGGGATCGCCCATCATCACCTCGAGCAGCACGGTGCCGTTGTCGCCAGCCACGAAGGGACCGAAGGCGGCTCCGAACGGCAGCTCGATGTGGGTACCCGCAGGACAATGCCGTTCGCCGCACCACATCTCCCCCTCGATGACGAACAGCACGTGCGGGCTGTAGTGACCGTGGCGCCGCACCACCACGCCGGGATCCCATTTGGCGTAGAGCGACAGGTACTGGGGCTCGGGTGAGAAGGCCAACCACTTCTCCCACACCGACGCCACCGATCCGTCGGCCCGTCGTATGGCCTTCACCTGCTGCCAGCCGACGTCGGGGTCGTCGACGTGGCGGAAGGTCGGTGCGAGCCCCGGCACCTTCATGTCGTCCTCCTGACCCGGTCGCGCCGCCGTCCCGGGACAGAGTAGGACGGAGGGATGTCCCGGCGCGGCTGGCTGCTCTTTGTGGCCATGAGCATCATCTGGGGTACCCCCTACCTGTTCATCCGCGTGGCCGTCCGGGAGCTCTCCCCCGCCACCTTGGTCTTCGCCCGGACCCTGCCGGCCGCCATCCTCCTCATCCCCATCGCCGTCCGCCGCGGTCAGCTGCGTCCGTTGCTGCCGCACTGGCGCTGGATCCTCGCCTACACCGCCGTCGAGCTGGCGCTCCCATGGTTGTTTCTGTCCGAAGCCGAGCAACACCTCACCAGCTCCACCGCCGGGCTCCTGATCGCCACCGTCCCCCTTATCGCCGTGGTGCTCTACCGGGCCGTCAGCCCCGCCACCGAACGCATCACTGGGCGTCGGTTCCTCGGTCTGGTCGTCGGATTCGCCGGTGTCGCCGCCCTGGTGGGCATCGACCTGCGCGGCGCCGACTTGGTGTCGGTGGCCAAGATCGCCGTGCCCGCCATCGGCTATTCGATCGGACCACTCGTCATCAGCCGACGGCTCTCCGACCTCCCCAGCCTGGGCGTGGTGAGCGCATCGGTCGCCCTGACGGCCGTGCTCTACGCCCCCGTCGCGCTCACCCACCTTCCGGCGCACGTCACCGTCGAAGTCGTGGGCGCCGTGGCCGGCCTGGCCTTCATCTGCACGGCCCTCGCCTTCCTGGTCTTCTTCGCCCTCATCGCCGAAGTGGGCCCGGGCCGCTCCACGGTGATCACCTATCTGAACCCGGCCGTCGCCGTCCTCCTCGGCGTGGCTCTCCTGGGCGAGAAATTCACCGTCGGCATCGCCGTGGGCTTTCCTCTCATCATCGTGGGCTCGATCCTCGCCACCGGGTCCCGGAGGCCCGCGGCGGTCGTCGAAGGACCACACCCGACAGGGTCCCCCGTTATGTAGCACGCCGTGCTACGATTAGCCCATGACCAGGGAGATCACCCAACGTGAGCTACGAAATGAGAGCGGCGAGATCATGCGTCAACTGGACCGGGGCGAAACCTTCGTGGTGACCCGAAACGGGGTGCCGGTCGGAGAGCTCGCCCCTCTGCGCCGACACCGCTTCGTAGGGGCCGAGACGGCCATTGCCCTGTTCCGCAACGCCCCCCCGGTCGACATCGTGAGACTGCGCGCCGACCTTGACGCGGTGGCCGACCAGGCACCCGGGCCTCGTGGCTGACGATCGACGCCCCCCTCGGGGCGTCATCGACACGTCCGTCGTGGTCGACCTGGAAAATCTCGATCCGGCACAGCTGCCAGTGGAACTGGCCGTCAGCGCCGTCACGATGGCGGAGCTGGCGGCCGGGCCTCATGCCACCGACGACGCCGTTGAGCGGGCGCGTCGACAAGATCGGCTGCAACGTGCAGAGGCGGCCTTTGATCCCCTCCCCTTCGATGGCGAGGCGGCGCGTGCCTACGGTCGGGTGTACGCGGCCGTCATCTCCGCCGGCCGTAAGGCACGGGGTGCCCGGGCCTTGGATCTCCTCATCGCGGCAACCGCCTGTGCAGGCGGTCTGCCCCTCTACTCCCGCAATCACGAGGACTTGCGCGGGCTCGAGGGCCTCGTCGATGTCGTTCGCGTGTAACCCCTGACGAGCGAGATGACAATCTCTTCCGGCTGCAGTTGACCCTGCCACCGGGCGCTGCGACGATGCGCACGGGGGCCGGCGACGACGGTGCCCGTGAAAGGGGGCAGCCGTGGCCGTCCGCTATGCGGCGAGAACGCCGGATCAACTACGCAGCCGGGAGGTCGAGAAGACCTCCGTCGGGGCCTGGTCGACCGTCTTGGTGGCCCTGTTCGAGACGGATCCCGACGTGGTGGCCTCGGTGCTGCCCAAACCCCTCGAGCCACCCGACAGACCGTTGGCCAAGGCCACCTTCGCCACCGTCGACATCGCGGGGCTGCCCACCTTCGGCGCCGGAAGCTTCTCGGTCCGCTGCAGCCACGAAGGCACCGACGGCTACTACTGCCTCCTTATGCCCATGAGCACCGAGCAGTCGGTCATCGGTGGCCGTGAGACCTTCGGGGAGCCCAAGAAGATCGGCCAGGTCAGCGTCGACATCGACGGCGACGCCGTCCGAGGCACGATGACGCGGATGGGCGTCACCTTCGCCGAGTTCACCGGCCGCACCACCGAGTCGCTCGAGATCCCCCCGCCCGAGACGCGGACGGACTTCTACTTCAAGGCCCTCCCCGCCCCCGACGGCAAGGGCCTCGACGGCGATCCCAGCCTCGTCTACTGCACCCGCGACGAAACGGTCCGCTGGGTGAAGAGGTGCGAAGGCGAATTGCTTCTACGCGACTCACGTTTCGATCCCGTGGCCGACATCCCCGTCCTCTCGCTCGTGGACGTCACCCTGGGCGAGCGCAATGCCATCCAAAAGGGCCGCATCCACTCAACGGTGCCGGCGGACTGGCTCATCCCCTTCATCCATCAGCGCTACGACGACCTCTCGCCGCTGGGCGAGGACTAGCCCCCGGTGGACTACCAGGGGAAGGTGGCCGTCGTCACCGGCGGCGCCGGCGGCATCGGCCGGGGGCTCGTCCACGCACTGCTCACGCGAGGAGCCCACGTCGTGGTGGCGGACGTGGAGGACACCGCCTTAGCTCGCGCCATCGACGATCTGGCATCGTTCGGCACCGTCCGCGGAGTGCGCACCGACGTCGCCGACGCCCGTTCGGTCGAGGCCCTGGCCGACGACGTCTACGGCAACGAAGGCCGCTGCGACCTCCTCTTCGCCAACGCCGGTGTCACCTCGGGCGGCGGCGGCCTGCCCTGGGAGCAGGAGATCAACGACTGGCGCTGGTGCTTCTCGGTCAACGTCTTCGGCGTGGCCGCCACCGTCCTCACCTTCCTGCCCCGGATGCTCGAGGCGGGCATCTCCGGGGAGATCGTCGCCACCTCGTCCGGTGACGGCGGCGTGGCCCCCGTCCCCTACGCCAGCGTCTACGCCTCGTCCAAGGCGGCCGTCTCCTGCTTCATCGAGGCCGTTGCCCACCAGCTCCGCACCACCGGCGCCGCCGTCGGCGCCCACGTCTTCTACCCGGGTGGCGGTCTCCTCGACACGGGGCTGTGGACGGCGGCCAGGAACCGGCCCGCCGAGCTAGAACGGGT
>DATNJD010000081.1:0-4576 GCA_035604075.1 Acidimicrobiales bacterium | reverse complement strand
GCGCTCGTGTGCAGACCCGCCTTGTGGGCGAAGGCGGCCGCCCCCACGTAGGGCTGCTGCGGGTTCGGGGCGATGTTCACCAGCTCGGCGATGTGGTGGGAGACCGGCGTCAGCCGCTCGAGGCGGTCGGCCGGGATGGTGCGGATGTTGAGCTTCAGCGACAGGTTGGGGATGGCGGCCGAGAGGTCGGCGTTGCCGGTCCGCTCGCCGTAGCCGTTGATGCACCCCTGGACATGGGTGGCGCCGGCCCGGACGGCGGCGATCGAATTGGCCACGGCACAGCCCGAGTCGTTGTGGAAGTGCACTCCGATCTGGCACTCGAAATCCGCCGCGATGCCGGCCACGATCCGCTCCACGTCGTGGGGCATTGTGCCCCCGTTCGTATCGCACAGGACCAACGCCTCCACGCCCGCCTCCTCGGCCGCCCGCAGCACGCGCAGGCTGAACTCGGGGTTGTCCCGGTAGCCGTCGAAGAAGTGCTCGGCGTCGAAGAAGACCCGGAGCCCGTGCTCGCGCAGAAAACCCACCGACTCCGCTGCCATCAGCACGGCCTCGTCGAGGGTGGTGCGCAACGCGTCGGTCACATGCACCTCGGACGCCTTCGCCACGATGCAGACCGCTTCGGTGTTGGCTTTCACCAGGTGCCGCAGCACCTCGTCGTCCTCGGGCCGGACGCCGGGGCGCCGGGTCGAGCCGAAGGCCACCAGGGTGGCCGTGGCCAGACGGAGCTCGGCCGGGGCCCGGGCGAAGAACTCCTGGTCCTTGGGATTGGCACCGGGCCAGCCGCCCTCGATGAAGGTCACGCCCAGATGGTCGAGCTGCTCGGCCACCCGGAGCTTGTCGTCGACGGTAAGCGACAGACCCTCCTGCTGGGACCCGTCGCGCAGCGTCGTGTCGAAGATGTCGACCGCCTCGGGCAGCACGGGCAGGTCGAAGCCGTGACTGGTCGCCCGGTGGTCGTGGCCCTTACCGGACATGTTCGAGCCAGTCCTTGTACCGGTCGACCTCGCCGCGGACAGCGGCGAAGTAGGTCTGCTGGATCTGCTTGGTGATGGGACCGGGACGGCCCGCACCCACCGTCCGGTCGTCGACCTCCCGGATGGGCACCACCTCGGCCGCCGTTCCGGTGAGGAAGGCCTCGTCGGCCGTGTAGAGGTCGGTCCGGATGAGAGCCTCGTGCACCACCTCGTAGCCGAGGTCGGTGGCGATGGCGGTCACCGAGGCCTGGGTGATCCCGGCCAGGGCACCGGACTCCGAGGTCGGCGGCGTGAAGATCCGGTCGCCCCGCACGATGAAGAGGTTCTCCCCCGTGCACTCCGACACCCGCCCGTCGGGGGCGAGCAGCACGGCCTCGTCGTAGCCGGCCTTCAGCGCCTCCACCTTGGCCAGCGACGAGTTGATGTACATGCCCGTCGCTTTGGCCGCCGTGGGGACGGCGTTCGGGTCGTGGCGCTGCCAGGAGGAGACCTTCAGCCGGATGCCGTTGGCCACCCCCTCGTCGCCCAGGTAGGTCCCCCACGGCCATGCCGCGATGGAGACGTTCACCGGGCAGGGCAGCGGGTTCAGACCCATCTCGCCGTAGCCGAGGTAGGCGATCGGCCTGATGTAACAGCCGTCGTCGAGGCCGTTCACCCGGATCAGCTCCTTGGTCGCCTCCACCAGTTGGGCGGCCGTGTAGGGGATGTCGATCATCAGCACCTTGGCCGAGGTGAAGAGTCGCTCCATGTGCTCGGTCAGCCGGAACACGGCCACTCCGGCCGACGTCGGATAGGCGCGGATGCCCTCGAAGACACCGGAGCCGTAGTGCAGCGAGTGGGTCAGCACGTGGATCTGCGCCTTCTCCCAGTCGACGAACTCGCCGTCCATCCAGATCTTTTCCGATGCGGTGAAGGGCACGGCCTACAGCCTTTCTGCGATGGCGTCGCCCACGGCGACGGTGGAGGGGAACGCGTCCCCGGCGCGATGTTCGGCCAGGTAGATCGAGATCGCCTTGTTCACTCTTTCGGCCGCCTCGGCCTGGCCGAGATGGTCGAGCATCAGCGCGGCGGAACGGATGGCGGCCAGGGGGTTGGCGGCACCGGTGCCGGCGATGTCGTGGGCGGCCCCGTGCACCGGCTCGAAGAGCGACGGCCCCGTCCGGGCCGGGTTCAGATTGGCCGAGGCGGCGAAGCCGATGCCACCGGCGATGGCTCCGGCCAGGTCGGTCAGGATGTCACCGAAGAGGTTGTCGGTCACGATCACGTCGTAGCGACCGGGCTGCTCGACCAGATAGATGCAAGCCGCGTCCACGTGGTTGTAGTCGAGCCTCACCCCGGGGTAGTCAGCGGCCACCTCGTGGGCGGCGCGCTGCCAGAGGTCGCCGGCGAAGGTCAGCACGTTCGTCTTGTGCACGAGCGTCAGCTGCTGCCGGGGCCGACGGGCGGCCAGCTCGAAGGCGAACCGCAGGCACCGCTCCACCCCCATCCGGGTGTTCACCGATCCCTGGGTGGCCACTTCGAACTGCGTCCCCTTGCGCAGGAAGCCCCCCTCGCCGGCGTAGGTGCCTTCGGTGTTCTCGCGGATGACAACGAAGTCGCAGTCGGGCGCCGGTGCCCCCGGGGTCCCGGTGAAGGGACGGAGATTCACGTAGAGGTCGAGCTCGAACCGCAACCGCAGCAACAGGCCCCTCTCGAGCAGACCGTTCGGAACGTCGGTAGAGCCGACGGCGGGGCCCACCGCGCCGAGCAGGATGGCGTCGAATCCCCGTAGCTCCTCCAAGGTGGCGTCGGGCAGCACCTCCCCGCTGGCCAGGTAGTGGGCCGCTCCGAGCTCGTAGTCGGTCGTGTCGAGCGTCACCCCGGCGGCGGCCACCACCTTCAGGGCCTCGGCCGTCACCTCGGGGCCGATGCCGTCCCCGCCGATCACCGCCACCCGGTTGTTCGTGGTCGTGCTCACCCGATCCTCGACTCTCTGTCTTCGTCTCGTCTGCTCACTGGACTCTTCGGCTCACTGGACTCTTCGGCTCACTGGGCCCGCACCTGGTGCCCCCTCGCATGGGCCCCGGCCGGAAAATGAAAAACCGCCCACACTGTGGACGGTCGGTCAGGCGCACACCCGGCGGGTGGACGCCTATTCGATAATGATGATGGAAGCTGCGGGCTGGGACATCGTCCATCCAGTCTCCCCCACGCTGACCAGGACGTCAACCTCCCCGGGCCCTCGACGGGGCCCGTGTGGGGCCCCGGGGCGAGCCAGTAGTTTGGTGGCCGTGACCGACGTGCCCACCCAGCTGACGCTCGCCACCTATGAGCGGTTGAAGGCCGAGCTCGAGGATCTGACCACCCGGGGACGAGTGGAGATCGCCCGGGCCATCGAGGCGGCCCGGGCCCTCGGGGATCTGTCGGAGAACGGCGACTACCACGCCGCCAAGGACAGCCAGGGGAAGATGGAAGCCCGGATCCGGCAGCTGTCGGCCACCTTGAAGGACGCCGAGGTGGTGGACGGCGCCGCCCTGCCCGACACCACGGTGGCCACGGGGTCGATCGTCTCCATCCGCTACGAGGGCGACGACGAGATCGAGAGTTTCCTGGTCGGCTCCATCGAGGAACGCAACGCGGATTTGAGCGTCGTCTCCCCGGGCTCGCCGCTCGGTCAGGCTCTGCTCGGGCGCGCCCCCGGTGAGGTCGTCGAGTACCAGGCGCCCGGCGGCACCCTGCGGGTGGAGATCGTGCGGATCGGGTCCTGACGGTGGCCGAGCCACGAACCCTCAGTGAGAAGGTGTGGGACCGTCACCTGGTCCACGCCGCCGATGGCGAGCCCGACCTGCTGTTCATCGACCTCCAGCTGATCCACGAGGTCACCTCGCCCCAGGCCTTCGACGGCCTGCGCCTGGCCGGTCGGACGGTCCGGCACCCCGAGTTGACGGTGGCCACGGCCGACCACAACGTGCCCACCACCGACATCGACAAGCCGGTGGCCGATCCGATCTCGGCCAAACAGCTCGAGGTCCTCACGGCCAACTGCGCCGAGTTCGGCATCACCTGCTATCCGATGGGGAACGCCAACCAGGGGATCGTGCACATCATCGGTCCCGAGCTCGGTCTGACCCTTCCCGGCATGACGGTGGTGTGCGGCGACAGCCACACCTCGACCCACGGCGCCTTCGGCGCGCTGGCCTTCGGCATCGGCACCTCGGAGGTGGAGCACGTACTCGCCACCCAGACGCTCCCCCAGATGCGGCCCTCGACCATGGCCGTCGAGATCGAGGGCGATCTGCCCGAGGGCGTGACGGCCAAGGACATCGTGCTCGCCGTCATCGGGACCATCGGCACCGGCGGCGGCACCGGCTACGTGATCGAGTACCGGGGATCGGCCATCCGGGCGCTCTCCATGGAAGGCCGCATGACGGTCTGCAACATGTCGATCGAAGCCGGCGCCCGCGCCGGGATGGTGGCCCCGGACGAGACCACCTTCGCCTACGTCGAGGGTCGCGTCCACGCGCCGAAGGGGGTGCTGTGGGACGAGGCCGTGGCCGACTGGCGGACGCTCGGCACCGACGACGGCGCGTCGTTCGCCAAGACCATCACCCTGGACGCCT
>DATNJD010000080.1:0-2689 GCA_035604075.1 Acidimicrobiales bacterium | reverse complement strand
AAGATCTCCCTGTGCGCATCCGGATCTGCCAACCGCCGACCCGCCGTCGGCATGATCCCCGGCAAGCTCATGTTGGACGACCGCCGCATGCGCTACGCCGTCACCGACAACGAGGACGCCCACGGTCCGGAGGGTCCGGGTAGTCCTCCGATCTGGGCCGTCAATCTCCACGGCTACTTCGCCGGGGGCGGCATGTACTGGCGGGAGAGCAAGCATCTGGCCGAGACCCTCGGCTGGCGCGTCGTCAACCCCAACCTTCCCGGATTCGCCGGAAGCGATCCCTTGCCGTGGGAGAGGGTCTCGATCACGGAACTGACCAACGAGATCGTTCGACTGCTCGACCATCTCGCCATCGATCAGGTGATACTCCTCGGCCATTCCATGGGCGGCGCCGTCGCCGTCGAATTCGCCGACGCCCATCCCGAGCGCACCCTCGGCATCATCTACCGAGACGGAGCGGCCACTCCGGAGTGGAAGGTCCGACACGGCATGCTCGTCTCGTTGATCTCGCCCGTCCTCCCCGATGTGGCCGGTGTCGCCGATCTCATGGTAGCGGTGATGCTGGACACCCCGGGCGTCCTGATCGGGCGGCGGCTGCCGTCGACGTTGCGGGGGCTGTGGCCTGACGCCCGTCGCAATCTCCGGACGATGGGCCGCTCCCTGCCGGTCGGCTCCATGCTCATGGCCATCGATCTCCGCCCCGGTGTCCGCCATGTCGTGGAGGAAGACGTTCCCGTCCTTCCCATCTGGGGTTGCTTCGACCGCATCGTGAATGCCGCTTGTGCCCAGGAGTTCTCCGACCTCGTGCACCGGCCCGTCGTCTGGGTGCCCGGGGGCCACTCCTGGATGCTGCCCCGGCCGCAGGCTCAGGCCGACATCCTGCGCTATCTGGGCAATGGCCGGACCTTCATGGCCGAGGTGCTGGCCCGACGCAGGTCCCTGCTAGGACTCGACACGCCGAACCGGCCCACGGTTCTCTCGGCCACGCCCTGATCGCCCCCTGCTGAACGATTCCTTCTGCTCCGTCGGCATGGTGGTGCCGGTGACCCGCCGGGGCCGATCGTACGGCTCCCCTAAGCTCCAGCCGACGCGGCGACGGTGCGATCGTCGAAGCCGGTGACAAGAAGGGAGCACGACCATGCGGTGGGAGATAGAGGACACGCCCGAACGTAGCGAGTTCCGGTCCGAGTTCCGCGCCTGGCTCCGTGACGCTCTTCCCGCTCCGTGGATGGACCTGGCCGAAGCCGGGGACGACGCCGGCCTCGAGCGCCTGAGGGCCGACAACGGCTTCAACCCGTTCGCCTGGCAGGGAATCATCGGACGCAGCCCCTACGCCGCGCCCCTGTGGCCCAAGGAATACGGCGGCCGGTCGGGCGAAACGTGGATGCAGCAGGTGATCCGTTCCGAGCTCGTCCGCTACCGGCTGCCCACGGTCTCGATCAATCTGCTCGGTGTGGGTCTGGCGGGACCTACCATCATCGAGCACGGCACGGAGGCCCAGAAGGAGCGCTACCTCCGCAAGATCCTTTCGGCCGAGGAGATCTGGTGCCAACTCTTCTCCGAACCCGGATCGGGCTCAGACCTGGCGTCGCTCTCGACGCGAGCCGTGCGCGACGGCGACGAGTGGGTCGTGAACGGCCAGAAGGTGTGGACGACCATCGCCCAATTCGCCGCCTTCGGCATGCTGCTGGCCCGCACCGACCCCGATGTCCCCAAGCACGAGGGACTGACCTACTTCATCTTGGACATGAAGTCGCCGGGCGTCGAGGTCAGACCGCTCAAGCAGATGACGGGTTCGTCGGAGTTCAACGAGGTGTTCCTCACCGACGTCCGCATCCCCGACGCCAACAGGGTGGGAGATGTGGGCGATGGCTGGCGTTGCGCCCGGACCACCTTGATGAACGAGCGCGTGGCCCTGGCCGGGATCTCGCTCGACCCCGTGTCGTTCAGCGGTGGCGTGCGCCGAGACCCCTGGCAGTCGTATCTCGACCAGATCCCCGACCGTACCGACCCCCGCGTCCGCCAGAGACTGGCGCAGTTCTACATCGAGTCAGAGGTGAAGGAGATCACCGCCTTCCGGGCCAACTCGGCCCGCATGCGCGGTCAGCAACCCGGGCCCGAAGGAGCGGTCAACAAGGTGTTCAACGCCGAGTACAACCAACGACGTTCGAATTTCGCTGTGGACGTGAACGGCATGGCCGGTATCGCCTGGACCCCCGATGATTCGAAGTCCCTGGCCCGCGCCACCACCTTCCTGCGGGCGCGGGCCAATACGATCGAAGGCGGCACCTCCGAGGTCCTCCGCAATCAGATGGCGGAGCGGATCCTCGGGCTTCCCCGGGACTTCGAGGCCGACAAAGGCGTCGCCTGGGGAGAGGTCACCCGGAATTGACCGCCATCGACGACCCGAGCGCCCCGGCGCCGGCGGACGTGGACGACGCCGACCCGACGGCCGCCCGATTGGATGCCGCCGCCGCCATGCGTCAGCTGGGTCACGCCATCGTCGGTCACGACGTGGACGACACCACGTTGCATCACCTCACGGCCACAGTGCAGGAGCTTCTCGATCGGGTGAGGGCGGCACCGCCGCGCCAACCCCCGAGGCTCGACATGAACGGGGGTCTCTTCGCCGTGCCGCCGCCGCAAGGCGGCACCCGGGGGACCCACTTTCCCGACTGCATCGTGACGG
>DATNJD010000079.1:0-2768 GCA_035604075.1 Acidimicrobiales bacterium | reverse complement strand
CCTCCGGGGGAGAAGTGATGAGGCCCGCCGGGGTCGCTCGATGCCGGCGCCGTCGTCGTCGGGAGTCATGTTGAGCGACCAGCCCGAGGTGGCGGCCAGGAAGGCCGAGAGTTCGGGGGCGCCGACCAGGAACCGATGGCTCCGGCCACAGGCCGACAGCTCGAGGACCTGGAGCGGGTGGCCCTCCAGCCCCCATTCCCACCGGTCGGCGTCGAGCCCGGTGATCTCCGACCACGTCCACGAACGCAGCACATCCTGCGAGGGACCACTCACCGTGACGACGTCCGGGGACGCGCTCAGCGTGAGACCGGGAAGCAGCAGGTCGCCGTCTTCTGTCGACGTCAGCAGTTCCAGGTCGCGCAGCTCCACGGCGGGGGTCGTCGTCGGCCTGCGTCGGGTCATTGATCTCGTTCAGCTCGTGTCTGGATCGGCTAACAGCGGCCCGACCAGGGTCTATGGCTCGCCGAGCGGGTGCCGCCGAGGGAAGGCAGAAGAATTGGGCGGCGCCCAGGCGGTTCTCGGAGGAGTCCAAGTGTTGTGGTTGGGGTATGTGTTGACAAGAGGCCTTCCTGAGAATTGCCAGAAAGATGTCGGCATTTGCCGCTCGGACCTTCAGTGGTTGGTCCCGAACGTCGATGAATTCGGGGTGACTCCCGAGCGTGCGTCGACAGCCGCCGCCTCAACCTCCACCGAGGGCACTCCCGACGCCTACCCCGACGCCCCCGACACCCATCCTGACGCCCATCCTGACGCCCATCCCGGCAGGTCCCGGGACAGTCTCCTGAAGCGTCACCGGCTGGTAAGCCTCGACGGCCTGAAGGGCCACGACCCCGCACCGCGCCGGGTCGGCGACGTGGTCTTCGTGGAGGTCTTCCGCCTCTTCCTCGTCATCGCCGGCGTGATCGGCGGCCTGGCCATCGGCGATCACATGGGGGGCCGCTCCAGCACCGCGCCGTTGATCGGCATCACCCTCGGTGCCCTGGTCACCTATCTGGCCGGCGGCATCGTCGGCCGCCTTCTCGACCGGGGGGTGGCCGGAGCCGTTCACGAACTGCGGTCCATGCCCGCCAGCGAGGTCTTTGCCGGCTCGGTCGTCGGCACCACCGGTCTCCTGGCCGGATTGGTGGCCGGCCTGCCGCTCGTCGCCCTCGTCCACTCGAGCGCCGACTACCCGGCGGTGGCCGCTCTGGCGTGGGTCCTCTGCGCCGCGGGCACCCGGCTCGGGGTCACGAAGGGCCGCGAGATCATCCGCGCCGCGGGGTTCTCCCATCTGGTCGAGCGGCCCGGTGATCCTCCGCCGCACAACGCCCTGCTGATCGACGCCTCCGCCGTTCTCGACCGCCATCTCTTCGTTCTCGGCCGGTCCGGTCTCCTGGCCGGTGGCGTCGTCGTCCCGAGATTCGTGGTCGACGAGGTCCGTGCCCTGGCCGAGAGCCCGGACCCCGTCTCGTCGCGTCGGGCCCGACGTGGTCTCGAATCGATCGATTCACTGCGCGCCGGTGGTGTCGACGTCCGCCTCACCGACGACGAGGTTCCCGAGCTCGACGATCCCGGGGACCGTGCTCTGGTCGTGGCCCACCGACTCCACGTCCGGCTCGCCACCTGCTCGGCCGATCTGGCCGAGCGGGCCCAGGCCGAGGGAGTCGACACCATCGATCTCCGTCGGCTCATGTCCGAGCTCGCCCCCGATCATCCTCCGGGCGAAAAACTCACCATCGACCTCGTGAAGTCCGGGCGCCAGCCCCGCCAAGCCGTGGGCTATCTCCCCGAGGGTGACATGGTCGTCGTCAACGACGCATCCCACCTCGTCGGCCGCGACGGCGTGGACGTGGTCGTCGCCTCGGCCCGCCAGACGAGCCAGGGCTATCTCGTCTTCGCCCACCTCCCCGCCGGCGCCCCGTCGGCCATCGCCACGCCCGATTCCGTCAGAGTCTGAGTCGCGGTCCCGCTCTCGGTTCGAGTCCGGGTCCGGCCCGGGCCGGTCCTACGGGTAGAGGCCGAAGACGCAGATCGTGTAGGTCATGTTGTCGGGGGCGAGGGACTCGATGTTGGGCAGGTCGAAGGTGGTCAGCCCGTCCCCGCCGTAGGTCGTCCCGATCAAGGCGAACAGGTCCATGTGCTCCGAGATCGACAGGCTCTGTCCGTTGGCCGCCGCCTCATCGGGCGGGAATGTGTTCCCCGCATAGAGGTAGATACGTCCATCGACGCAGGTGTCGCCCGATGTCCCCGCCGCCGCCCCGTCGGTGCCGGCCCCGATCCCCGGTGGGGATTGATCCCAGTTGAGGGCCGTGCTGCCTTTCGGGCAGGCCGCCGTCTTGGCGTTGTCGATGATCTTCAGGGCGTGGGCCGTGCCCGACGTCTTGTAGCAGCCGTGGATCGTCCCCCCGCTGTCGGGTATCGACGCCCAGCTGACCCCCGTGGCCACAAGGGCGCCGAATACCACGGCTACCGCCGCCACCACCAGCCGGCTTCCCGCCCCCTTGGTCGCGTCCGCGGGTTCGCCTTTCTTCCAGAGATGCGCCATGTCCTCTCCTCCTGTTTCTCCCTGACAAGGCTCTCATAGAGCCTGCTTTCAGGAGGAGGCCGGAGGGGGCCGCGAGCGATCTCGACCGGGAGTCCGTCAGGCCGAGCGGACGGCGGCGACGAGCGCCTGCAGCGTGTCCTTGGCGTCGCCGAAGAGCATGGTCGTCTTCGGGTCGTAGAGCAGTTCGTTGTCGATGCCGGCGAACCCCGGTCGCATGGACCGCTTCAGGAACACGATGTTCCCG
>DATNJD010000078.1:0-2041 GCA_035604075.1 Acidimicrobiales bacterium | reverse complement strand
ACGGCCATCGGCCATCACGCCGTCCACCATCCGATCAGCATGTTCCAGGCCGTTGTCCTGGGAGCGCTCCAGGGGGTGAGCGAGCTCTTCCCGGTGTCGAGCCTCGGCCACACCGTGTTGTTTCCCACTCTCTTCGGCTGGCACTCGGTGGTCGCCGCCCAGTCCGACACCGAGTCGTTCTGGTTGGCCTTTGTGGTGATGCTGCACGTCGGCAGTGCCGTCGGCCTGCTGATCTACTTCTGGCGGGATTGGGTGGCGATCATCAGGGCGTGGTTCCACACCCTCGCCACCCGTCGCATCGACACACCCACCGAGCGCTTGGCGTGGTTGATCGTCCTGGCCAGCATCCCGGCCGGACTCATCGGCCTCCTGCTCGAGCACCCTTTGCGTGTGGCACTGGCCAAACCGACGGCGGCGGCCTGCTTCCTCATCGTGAACGGCTTCATCCTCCTCGGCGCCGAACGCCTGCGACGCCGCTCGGAGGTGCGCGCTCTCGCCATCCGCCAAGGGGCGAAGAGCGACGGAGGCCGGAGACTCGAGACGCTCGACTACAAAGAGGCTCTTGTCATCGGTGTCGCCCAATCATCGGCCCTGGTCGCCGGTATCAGCCGCGACGGTGTCTGCATGACCGCAGGTCTGGTCCGCGGACTCGATCACGAGGACTCGGCCCGTTTCGCCTTCCTCCTGGCCACTCCCATCATTCTGGCGGCGGGCATCTTCAAGTTGTCCGACCTGACCGGACCTCTCGGCAACGGAGTCCGCGTCCAGGCGTTGGTGGCCGCCCTGTGCGCGGCGGCCACGGCCGTCGTCACCGTGCGCTTCCTGTTGGCGTACTTCAGGGCCCGGACCCTGGTGCCGTTCGGTATCTACTGCCTGCTCTTCGGTGTGGCGATGGTCATCTACACATCCGTGCACTGAAGGCGCCCACACCGCCAAAGAACCCCGCAGAGTGGGGTCGCTTCGTGGGAGACGTCGCGTACAGTGAAACGCGCTCGGATCGAGCGGATCCGCCAACCGGCGGAGCCGGCGCCGGGTCGAAAGGTCGGTCGTGAGGCGTCGAGGACACGACAGGGACACCCACAGCGCTCCTCCAGCGTCCGCGACAATCCACGCCCCGCTGCCGGCCGCCGAACTGGACGTCACCGTGGTGATGCCGTACTACAACCCCGGCAACCTCCTACGTGCCACGGTCGAGCGCGCCGTCGAGGTGTTGCGTGCCTCGGGGGCCTCTTTCGAGGTCGTCGCTGTTTCCGATGGTTCCACCGACGGCAGCGATCGGACTCTCGACGACGTCGCTCCCGACGTCGTCACCCGTGTCGTGCTGCCCACACGCGGGGGCAAGGGTCAGGCCGTCCGCGCCGGACTCGAACGCGGTCGCGGCCGGTACCTCGGATTCATCGACGCTGACGGGGACGTCCCTCCCGAGCTTCTCGGGGAATTCGTCGAGGTCGTCCGCGCCCACCATCCCGACGTCGTCCTCGGAAGCAAGCGTCACCGGGCCTCCCAGGTGGTCTACCCACCGGCGCGTCGGCTGTATTCGTGGGGCTATCAACAATTGGTCCGTCTGCTGTTCCGTCTCGACGTTCGCGACACTCAAGCCGGAATCAAGCTCGTCCGCCGTGACGTCCTCGAGGACGTCCTGCCGTCGATGGTCGAGCAGGGCTATGCCTTCGATCTCGAACTCCTGGTCGTGGCCCGCCTCCGCGGCTACCGACATCTCGTCGAAGCCCCGGTCCGCATCGGGCGACGGTTTACGAGCACCGTCTCGCCCCGGGCCGTGGCCGAGATGTTGCGAGACACCCTGGCCATCTGGTGGCGGCTGCGGGTCCGGCGTTCGTACGGGCCGCCGGTCCGATCGCAGGGATCACCGCAGGTCGCGGACGGTGCCTCCGACGACGCGTCGGGCCGTCGCCCGGCGTCGGGATCGTGACCGGCATCAGCGCGACAACCCGGCCGTAGCATGCGCAGGTGATGCCCGGCTCCACCTCCACCGATGCCGCCGAGGTGGCGTTGGCGGGACTCGCCCGGGCCCTCGAGGACG
>DATNJD010000077.1:0-3104 GCA_035604075.1 Acidimicrobiales bacterium | reverse complement strand
TGGACCGTGCCCACTGCGCAACCCTCCAGGCCGCACGAGTATTCGGCCACGTGGGTCGGCGTCGATGGCGTGAACAACAGCTCGTTGATCCAAGTTGGGACCGACCAGAACAGCGGCAGCGGAACGACAACCTACGACGCCTGGTACGAGATCCTGCCGGCCCCGGCGCAGGTCCAACCCGAACCGGTCGCACCCGGGGACGTCATGCAGGCGCAGGTCACCGAGCAATCGCCCGGGACGTGGCAGATCGTCATCCAAGACGTCACCGCCAACTGGTCGGCATCGGGATCCTTCGCATACAGCGGACCCGGCAGCTCGGCCGAATGGATCGAGGAGGCCCCCACGGTGGGTGGCAGCCAGTCGACGATCGCCAACTTCGGCACCATGCAGTTCACGAACATGGCGATCACGAGCCCCGATACCGGTTCGTCCGGGCTGACACCGGTGTCGTTGGAGCAGTCCAACGGTGTCGTCATCTCCTACCCGGGTGTCTTCGACGCATCGACCCAGTCGTTCCCGATCACCTACGGCACACCGGTACCCGTGATCAGTTCCGTCAGTCCGTCCCAGGGGAGCACCGGCGGGGGGACATCGGTGACGATCAACGGTGACTACCTGACCGGGGCATCGTCGGTCTCGTTCGGTGGGACGTCGGTCCCATTCACGACGAACGCGGACAACTCGCTCAGTGTCACCGCGCCGGCTCGATCGGCGGGCACGGTGAACGTGTCGGTGACGACGCCGGGAGGAACGAGCTCGAGCAGCGCCAACGACCAGTTCACCTACGTCGGGTCCTCACCGACAACCACTGAACCGCCAACCACTGAACCACCTACAAGTCAACCGCCCTCGTCGCCACCGTCCTCGCAGTCACAGTCGTCGCCGTCGGGCTACGACATGGTGGGCCAGGACGGCGGCGTGTTCGTCTTCCCGATCGGCCAGAGCGGTGGCTTCTACGGGTCGCTCCCCGGCCTCGGGGTTCACGTCAAGGACATCGTCGGCATGGTTCCGTCACCGGACGACAAGGGTTACTTCCTCGTCGGCCAGGACGGTGGCGTCTTCGCCTTCGGCGATGCGCCCTACCTGGGATCGCTGCCCGGGCTCGGGCTGCGCGTCCAGGACATCAGGGGCATCGTGCCCACGAGCGACAACCGCGGCTATTTCCTGGTGGGACAGGACGGCGGTGTCTTCGCCTTCGGCGACGCGCCGTTCGTGGGATCACTGCCCGGTGAAGGGATCCACATCTCCGACGTGATCGGGATCGCGGCGACCCCGTCGGACCAGGGCTACTGGGTCGTGGCCGGCAACGGAACCGTCTACGCCTTCGGGAACGCGCACAACTTCGGCTCGGCCACCGGCACGCCCTCGCCCGTCTCGGGAATCGCCTCGACCCCGGACGGAGGCGGGTACTGGATCGTGACCCAGAGCGGGGGCGTCTACACGTTCGGGGACGCCGGCAACTACTCGTCTCTGCCGGCCTTGGGGGTCACGCCGACCCGCCCGATCATCGGGCTGGTACCGACGTCCGACGAACACGGGTATTGGCTCATCGGCGGGGACGGTGGCATCTTCGCCTTCGGCGACGCGCCGTTCGTGGGCTCGCTCCCGGGTCTCGGGATCCACATCACCGACGTCGTCGGAGCCGTACCCACCTCCCTCTGACAGTCGGCCCTCTGACAGTCGGCGGACGGTTGGTGTCGGCGGAAGAAGGGCCAGCCGGGCGAGGACTCCCCCACCAACGAAGCCGCGGCACGCGCCGCCAGCGCCACCAGCGTGAGCGTGGGCCCGTACCCCGCCGAGGTCACGAACACCGAGGAATCGGCCACGACCACGTTGTCGAACTCGTGTAGCCGGCCCCGGGAGTCGACGACCGATGTCCGGGGGTCGTCCCCCATGCGGGTCGTGCCCATGACGTGGCGGCTCATGGGAATGGCCGAGAGCGGGCCGCGCCGGTCTTGTCCCTCGACCAAGGGGGAGGTCGAGATCATCGTCCACGTCGCCCCCATGTCCTCGAGCACCCGCACGAGGCGCGGCGCGTGATGGGCCGATGCCACGATCTCGTGGCGGTGGGGCCGGTACGTGATTCGGGCCACCGGGAAGCCGCGCACGTCGCGCACAATGGGATCGAGGTCGACGCGGTTGGTGAGCTGGGGAAGATCCTCACCCTGCATCGTGAAGGCCCACATGCGGTCGCGCATCGGTGACGAGCGCATGAGCGACTTGTGCTTCGCCCCCCACGGATAGATCTTCGCCTCCATCACCGGCAGGCTGGGACCACCGTGTTCGACGAGGCCGCCGCGGATCCACGGCAATCCCGCCTCGGCCGCCGCGGCGCGGGCCGCGTCGTCGACGATCATGGCGTCGTCGTGCACGTGCGTCACCGCTCGACCCTTGTGGCTGTGGAGGCGCTCGGGCAGGATCCCGATGACGAAGGTCTGGAAGTGCACCATGAAGTTCCGGCCCACCAGGGGATGATCGATCCCCGACAAGAGCAACAGGCGCGGCGTCTCGACCGCGCCGGCCGCGATGACCACGTACCGGGCGTCGATCCGGCGGGTGGCACCGTCGGGGCCGATCACCTCGACGCCGGTGGCGCGTCGCCCGTCGGTGCACACGCGCGACACGAAGGTCTCCGCCAACAGCTCGGCGTTCCCCGACGCCATGGCGCGCATCAGCAGTGCCACGGGGTCGCCCTTGGCGTGGATGGGACATCCGAAGAAGGCGCAGAACCCGCAGTTGTTGCACGCCGGTCGACCGTCGTACGGCACCGAGTTCGCAGCGGTGGGCGCCGCGTACGGATGCAGGCCGACCCCGACGGCTGCCGCGCTCGACAGCACCGCCCCGTACATCGGCGCCCCCGACGGCATGGGATAGGGGCCCGAGCGCCACGCCGCGAAGGGGTTGGCGCCTGCCTCACCAGCCACGCCGATGGAACGCTCGGCTTCGGCGTAGTACGGCTCGAGGTCATCGTAGGAGATGGGCCAGTCGGCCACCTCGGCACCGTCGACGGGTCCGTGGGTGCTCAACAGGCGGAAGTCCTCCTCCCGAAAGCGCGGCACCTTGCCGTCGGCGTGGGTGCCGCCCCCACCCACGGTCGTCGGAAT
>DATNJD010000076.1:0-2361 GCA_035604075.1 Acidimicrobiales bacterium | reverse complement strand
TGGTCGTCCGGGCGCAGGACGGCACTGGCGTAGGCAAAGTCGCAGTTGACCACCGACTCCACAGGCACGTCGAAGCCGAGCGGCGTGAGCCAGCCCACGGATCGGGCGTGCCTGCCTGTGGCGTCGACCACAAGATCGGCGTCGACGCGCTCTCCCCCATCGATGATGACACCGCAGACCGACGAGCCGTCGGTCTGCGGTTCGCGCACGAGGGCGCGGTACCGGGTGGTCACGTTCGACAGGGCGGTGACGCGCTGTCGGACACAATCCTCGAGCAACCCGCGTGACATGAAATAGATGGTGCCGGTCGGCCGGGGCTCGGGCCGGTATGTGGTCAGGTCGTACGACTTCCCCTCCGGCCGGAATGCGAAGAAGTCCCGGCCGCCGACGCAGGGTACGGCGCCGGCGGTTTGGAGGTCGTCGGCGAAACCGGGGAACAGGTCGCAAGCGATGGTGAGCCCGCCCGGCAGGAGGGCGTGAAAGTGCTTCCCCTGGGGAACTCCGAGACGCGTGCCCGGAACACCGGGTATGTCGTCTCGATCGATCAGGACGACCTCGTCGAAATAGTCCGAGAGGACCCGAGCCGAGAGGAGCCCCGCCATGCCGCTGCCCACCACGGCGACCCGCCGGGCTATCGCATCCACCACCAGTTCGGGCCTCCTCGGTCGCAGGCATCCTCTCAGTCCCGTTCGCCATGGGTCCAATGACCACGGGCACCGTCCCCGACGTAGAGTCCTCGTCCATGGACCTCGTCACCCACCGATCCATCATGACCAACGGAATCGCCATGCACGTGGCCGAGCAGGGCGCGGGACCCGTCGTGGTGCTCTGCCACGGGTTCCCCGAGCTTTGGTACTCGTGGCGGCATCAGATCGGAGCGCTGGCCGACGCGGGATTCCATGTTGTCGCTCCCGATCAGCGCGGATACGGCGCCACCGACCGTCCCGCCGCCATCGAGGACTACGACATCCTCCATCTCACGGACGACCTGCTCGGTGTGCTCGACGACCTGGGCGAGGAGAAGGCCGTCTTCGTCGGCCACGACTGGGGTGCGCCGGTGGTGTGGAACCTGGCGCAACGGGCCCCCGACCGGGTGCGGGCGGTCGTCGGCATGAGCGTCCCCTTTCTTCCCCGGGGTGATACCGACCCTATCTCGCTGTTCGAGACTCTCTTCGCCGACACCTTCTTCTACATGTTGTACTTCCAGGAACCCGGGGTGGCCGACGCCGATCTCGGCGCCGATCCGCGCGACACGCTGCGTCGGTTCATGTCTGCCATCTCCGCCGAGGGAGCGGCCCAGGCCTTCCGTGTGCTCCCTCGAGAGGGCACGCGCTTCACCGACTGGTTGGCCGATCCCGGCGTGCTGCCGGGTTGGCTGACCGAGGCCGAGCTCGATTACTACGCCGCCGAGTTCGGCCGCACCGGGTTCACCGGAGGACTTAACTGGTACCGCAACATGCGGCGCAATTGGGAAATCACCGAAGACCTCGCCCATACCAAAGTGACGGTCCCGGCACTGTTCATCTCCGGCGAGCAGGACCCGGTAGCCATGATGACGTCGACAGCGGATATGGACGAATGGGTACCCGATCTGCGGGGCAAGGTGATGCTTCCCGGCACCGGCCACTGGACGCAGCAGGAGCGGCCGGCCGAGGTGAACGGGGCAGTGATCGACTTTCTGACCGGCTTGGATTGAGTCGAAGGCCGTGGACATCACGGGCAAGGTCGCCGTTATCACGGGTGCGGGGTCCGGCATCGGCCGAAGCTGTGCCCGGCATATGGCTCAACGGGGTGCCTCCGTGCTGGTGGCCGACATAGACGAAGGCGGCGGACGAGAGACCGTGTCGAGCATCGTCGCGCAGGGAGGGGCCGCCGAATTCGTGCGGGTCGATGTGGGCCGCCTCGAGGATCTGTCCGAGATGTTCCGGACCGCAGCCGAACACTTCGGAGGATTCGACATTCTCTGCAACAACGCCGGCATCGTCTGTGGTGAACCGCTGTGGCCGGCCACAGACCCTCATCTGCTCATGACCCAGGTCGGCGTCAACCTGGGCGCCGTGATCCTCGGTACCCGGCTGGCCATTGAGCCCCTGCGTGCGCGCGGTGGGGGCGTCGTGGTGAACACAGCCTCCCTGGGCGCGCTTCTGCCCCTGGAGGACGAGCCCGGCTATTCCGCCACCAAGGCCGGGGTGGTGATGTTCACGAGGGCGTGCGCCGCTCTGCAGCGGACCCACAACATCAGGGTCAACGCCGTCCTGCCGGGACTGGTGGACACCCCCTTGCTCGCCAAATCGGGCGACGGGTCCACGGAGGCACCGTGGGCCAGGCAGGCCCGTCAGATCCTTCCCGTCCTCTCCCCCG
>DATNJD010000075.1:0-13249 GCA_035604075.1 Acidimicrobiales bacterium | reverse complement strand
CGATCGCCTCGCGCAATTCCCTCGGCGTCGAGGTCGGCTGGAAGGGTGGCACGGTCAAGTGCAAGGACATCGAGCAGTACGACTTCTCCCGCGCCGACCTCGTCCTGATGAGCGCGGGCAAAGAGGTCTCGCGCCGCTGGAGCGAGCGGATCGGCGCCGCCGGCCCGATCGTGATCGACAACTCCTCGGCCTGGCGGATGGACCCCGACGTGCCCCTGGTGGTGCCCGAGGTGAACGCGGCGGCGCTCGACGACATGCGCAAGGGCATCGTGGCCAATCCGAACTGCACGACGATGGTGGCCATACCCGTGCTCGGGCCCCTGCACCGCGAAGCCGGGTTGCGCAGCCTCGTGATCTCGACCTATCAGGCCGTCTCGGGGGCGGGCCCCTCCGGTGTGCGGGAGCTCGAGGAGCAGCTGGCCAAGACCGTCGAGGGGGCCGGGGCTCTGACCTTCAACGGCGGCGCCGTCGACTTCCCCCCCGCCACCGTCTTCGCCGGGCCCGTGGCCCACAACGTCCTGCCCTATGCCGGCTCGCTCATCGACGACGGCCTGTTCGAGACGAACGAGGAGCAGAAGCTGCGCGACGAGAGCCGCAAGATCCTCGGCATTCCCGACCTGGCCGTCTCGGGCACCTGCGTCCGCGTCCCTGTCTTCACCGGGCACAGCCTGGCCATCAACGCCGGCTTCGAGCGCGCCCTCGGGGTCGAGCGGGCCATCGCCCTGCTGCGGTCCGCCCCCGGGGTGGTCTATGTGGACGTCCCCACCCCCCTCGTGGCGGCGGGCGCCGATCCCTCGTTCGTGGGTCGGGTGCGGGTGGACCCGACGGTGCCCCACGGTCTGGCGCTGTTCGTCTCCGGTGACAACCTGCGCAAGGGGGCGGGGTTGAACGCCGTGCAGATCGCCGAAGCGATTCTCGAACGACGCTGAATCTCTAGATCTCTAGCGACGGTGACCGGTGGCGGCGGGGCCGGCCAGGACCGAGATGCGGCGGGCCAGGTTGACGGCGTGATCCCCGAAGCGCTCGTAGAAGCGGGCGACGAGAGCGGCTTCGATGGCCACCGGCAGGGGCATGGATCCGCTGGCGATCTCCGCCGTGAGGGTGACGTGGAGCTCGTCCAGTTCGTCGTCGAGAGACTCGACATGCTCGGCCACGTCGGGCGAGCGGTCGCCGTAGGCGTCGGCGGTGGCCCGCCACATCTCGCTCGCCACCTCACCCATCTGCTCGACGAGCCCCCGGGCCCGGTGCGACAGTTCCATGCCGAGGCCGCGCACGGCGCGTCGTGAGACATGCTCGGCCAGGTCCCCGCTGCGCTCGAGGTCGGGGAGCATGCGTAAGACGGCCACCAGGTAGCGCAGTTCGTCCGGGCCCGTCGCTCTCTGGGCCAGCTGGCGTTGGGCGAGCTGCTCGACCTCGAGGTAGAGGGTGTCGATCATCTCGTCGCTGTCGGCGAGCACCCGGGCCGCCTCCCGGTCTCCCGCCAGCATGCAGTGGGTGGCGCCGGCCACGCCTTCACCCACCAGGGCGAAGAGCTGGATGATCTCGCGGTCGATGCGGTCGAGGCTCTCGGTGACCTCGTCGGAGCCGCCGATGTGCAGTGCGAAGCGCCGGGTCACCCGATCACCGTACCGCGCCGAGGGCGCCCGGTTCCCGCCACGGCGACCGCCGCCGATGGTCGGCTCACAGAGCGTTGCGGAAACGAGACGGCGAAGATCCGGTCCGTCGCCACCGGGGAACGGTACCGTCGGTGGCGTGACTCGGGACACGGGCGGCCCGGTCGGCCGCACCCCAGGGGGAGAGGGCTGATGAGCGACGGAGCCCGGGCGGTGTCGTCGGAGGTCGTCCGTCTCGACGGGCACGTGGTGGACTCGCTGCTGTTGGCCAAGGTTCTCGACGCCATCGTGGACGCCGGCGCCGGCTACGAGATCCTCGAGCTCCAGATGGGGACGACGTCCGCCGACCCGAGCCACGTGCGGATCAGGGTCAGTGCCGCCGACGACACCGCCCTCGACGCCCTGCTGGCCGAGGTGCAGGTCCACGGGGTCAACCGCGAGGACGCCTCGGACGCCGAGCTGGTGGGGGCACCCGCCGACGGTGTGCTGCCCGACGGCTTCTACTCGACCACCAACCTCGACACCTGGGTCCGGGTGGACGGACGGTGGATCCGAAGCGGCCGGCCCGAGATGGACTGCGCCCTGGTGGTGGGCGTCGACGGGTCGGGGGAGAGCGCCGTCTCCATGGTGCCGATGCACCGGGTGCGTGCCGCCGACCGGGTGGTGACCGGGTGGCGCGGGGTCCGGGTGGAGACCCCCGGCCGGCCCGACGACGCCGAGGGTTTCGGCTTCATGACCTCGGAGGTGTCGTCGGAGAAGCCCAAGGCGGTGAGCCTGACCCGGGTGGCGGGCAGCATGCGCGAGGCGCGCGAGCGGCGGGAGCGGGCCCAGGGTGGGGGTCGGGTGCTCGCCGTCTGCGGTCCCGCCGTCGTCCACACCGGGGCGGCGCCGGCTCTGGCCCGGCTGGTGCGTGAGGGATGGGTGCAGCTGTTGTTCGCCGGGAACGGATTCGCCACCCATGACATCGAGTCGAACGTGCTCGGCACCTCCCTCGGGGTGTCGCTGGGCGAGGGGGTGTTGTCCGAGCACGGCCATGCCAATCATCTCCGGGTGATCAACGAGGTTCGGCGCTTCGGTTCGATCGCCGCCGCCGTGGAGGCCGGGTGGCTGCGCGGTGGAGTCCTTTACGAGTGCGTGCGGGCCGGCGTTCCTTTCGTCCTCGGCGGTTCGGTGCGCGACGACGGTCCTCTGCCCGACGTGATCTCCGACACGGTCGCCGCCGCCGACGCCATGCGCGCCCAGCTCGACGACGTCGACGTGGCCGTGATGCTGGCCACCACCCTGCACGCCATCGCCACCGGCAACCTCCTGCCGGCCGGGGTGGAGACCTATTGCGTCGACATCAATCAGGCCGTCGTCACCAAGCTGGCCGATCGGGGGAGCCATCAGGCACTCGGCATCGTCACCGACGTCGGCCTCTTCATGGGCGATCTGGCCGACCGGCTGTGCGGCGCCGAGGCCGAGCCCGCTCGATGAGCACCCTCGGCTGGGGGCGCCGCTACCTGCTGTGCCGGCCGGACCACTTCACGGTGGCGTACGAGATCAATCCGTTCATGCACGTGCAGGTGCACCCCGATCCCGAGCGGGCTTCGACCCAATTCCAGGGTCTGGTGGCGGCCCTCGCCTCGGCCGGCGCCCGGGTCGAGTTCCTCGAACCGGTGGCGGGCCTGCCCGATCTGGTGTTCACGGCCAACGCCGGCGTGGTGGACGCCGGCGTCTTCGTCCCCAGTCTCTTCCGGCATCCCGAACGCCAGGGCGAGACGCCGGTCGACATCGCCTGGTTCGCCGCCCACCACTACCGGGTGATGCCCCTCGACGGGACAGAGCCCTTCGAAGGCGCCGGCGACGTGCTGCCGTTCGGCGGCGAGCCCGGTGCGGCTCACGGCCCCGTGCTCGTGGCCGGCTACCGGATGCGTTCGACTGTCGGGGCCCACACCCGGCTGGCTGCGTTGCTGGGCGTGCCGGTGCGAACCGTCGAGCTCGTCGACGAGCGCTTCTACCACGTGGACCTGGTGTTCTGTCCGCTCGATGACCGGCGTGCCCTCATCGCCCCGCAGGGCCTCGACCGTTACGGCTGCCGGGTTCTCGACGAGCTGGTACCCGAACCGGTCTGGCTCACCGACGACGAGGCCGACGCCTTCTGCGCCAACTCGGTGGTGGTGGACGACGTCGTCATCATGCCGTCGTGCACACCGAGGCTGGGCCGGATCCTGGAGGACGCCGGCCTGTCGGTGGTGGTGGCGCCGGTGGGCGAATTCCTGAAAGCGGGCGGCGGGTGCCGGTGCCTGACCCTGGCGCTCGACGTGGACCTCTCGGCCGGCCGACGTCCGGAGGACGCGTCGTCGGTGACCGGGGATTCAGTCGACCAGGGCCTGGTGCACGAGCTGCCGTAGCTGCGAGCGGATCGGGTGGGTGCTCGAGGGCAGCAATTGGGTCATGAAGAGCGCCGTGATCTGTTCGGCGGGGCTCACGAAGAAGGTGGTGCTGGCCGCTCCGCCCCAGGCGAACTCGCCCCGGTCGGACAGCACCTTGTTCTTGACCGGGTCGCGGAGCACCGAGAAGCCGAGTCCGAATCCGACGCCGTCGAAGGTCGTCTCGGCGAAGAGGGGACGGCCGATGGCCTCCAGGTCGACGTCGCCCGGAAGGTGGTTGCGCGTCATGTAGTCGACCGTGCGCGGTGAGAGGAGGCGGGCCCCGTCGAGCTCCCCGCCGCGCAGGAGCATCTGGGTGAACCGGTGGTAGTCGCCCGAGCTGCCGATGAGTCCTCCCCCTCCCGACAGAAAGGTGGGTCGTCGTGTCGGTGACCCTCCGAAGTCACCGATGGGCGTGGCCGCCAGGGTGCCCGGGGCCGGGAAGTACAACGCGGCCAGGCGTTCGGCCGCCGTCTCGTCGATGAAGAAGCCGGTGTCGGCCATGGCGAGCGGCCCGAAGATGTTCTCCGAGAAGAACCGGTCGAGAGGCCGGCCCGAGGCCACCTCGACCACGCGTCCGAGCACGTCGGTGGCCACCGAGTAGTTCCACTCCGCCCCGGGCTGGAAGAGCAGCGGCAGTCGGGCCCAGGCGTCACAGCAGGCTTCGAGGTCGAGATCCTTGGGTGCTCCCCATTCGAAGCCGGCGTGACGGTACATGGCGTCGACGACGTGGCTGTAATGGAAGCCGTAGGTGAGCCCGGCCATGTGAGTGAGCAGGTGCCAGATCCGCATGGGTTCGAGGACCGGATCGGTGACGGGGGCGAGGGCCGTCCCCGAGCGGTAGACGCGGGCGTCGGCGAAGGCGGGGATGAAGCGGCTGACGGGGTCGTTGAGCTCGAAGGCACCCTGCTCGTAGAGCATCATGGCCGCCACCGACGTGACCGGCTTGGTCATCGAGTACAAACGGAAGAGGGTGTCGTTCTCGACGGGGAGACCGGCCTCGATGTCGCGGGTGCCGCAGGTGGAGAGGTGGGCCACCTGACCTTTGCGGCTCACGAGAATCAGCCATCCCGGGAGGAGCCCCTTGTCCACGTACCGGGCGAAATGGTCATCGATACGACGGAGCCGCCCGCCGTCGAAACCGACGGCGGCGGGGTCAACCTCGACACTCAGTTCACCCATGACAGTCACCCATGACATCCCCCTGCGGCACCGGTACGCCGCTGCGGACCCTACTGCGAGGCGTCGACGTCGGCATCGATGAGGCGGGGGCCGCCGGGCCAGTTCAGATACCGCCACCACCAGTTCACAAGGACGATGAGGCGGTTGCGGAATCCGATCAGGTAGACGATGTGCAGGCCCAGCCAGGCCAGCCACCCCAGGCTGCCGCGCAGGACCAGGCCCCGGGGCAACTGGGTCACCGCCGCCCTCCGACCGATGGTGGCCATCATCCCCTTGTCCTTGTAGGTGAAGGGCTCCGTGGGTGCCCCCGCCACGCGCCGCAGGACCTGGCGTCCGGCATGGCGACCGGACTGGATCGCCACCTGGGCCAGCTGCGGACAGGGGTCAAGATGTCCGGGGGCCCGGGGCACGGCCGCGGCGTCGCCCACCACGGAGACCTCGGGGTGTCCGGCGAGCGAGAGGTCGTCCTGCACCGTGACCCGTCCCCCCCGGCCCCGGGTCACCGGAAGCGAGGCGGCCAGGGTCCCCTCCACGGTGACCCCGCCGGCCCACACCACGGCGTCGGCCGAGATCCATTCGCCGTCCCCGAGACGGACGCCGGTCGCCGTCACCTCTTTGACCGGTTCTCCCAGACGGACGATCACCCCGCGCGAGCGCAGTGTGTCCAAGGCGTACCGGCCGAGCGCTTCTTCGAAGCCGGCCAGGAGGCGGTCGCCGGCGTCGAGAAGGATCACGCGCGTGCGGTCCGGGTCGATGCGCAGGCGGTCCTGGCGGACGGAGACGTCGAGGAGCTCCATCAGTGCCCCGGCCGTCTCCACCCCCGTGGCGCCGCCCCCCACCACCACGAAGGTCGGCGCGCCACCGTCGTAGTTCTCGGGATGGGCGTCGGCCGCTTCCAAGGTGGAGAGGACGTCGTTGCGCAGCCGGCGGGCGTCGCCCAGCGTGTAGAGCGGTCGCGTGTGCTCGGCCGCCCCGGTGATGCCGAAGAAGCCGGCGGCCGCGCCGGTGCCGACGATGAGGTGGTCGTAGTCCACCGTGGTGGCGTCGGCCAGGGTGACCCGTCGGGCCTCGAGGTCCACACCGGTGACGCCACCGTGGCGGAAGGTGATGTTGCGGCGGCGGCGGAAGATGCTGCGGACGGGGTAGGCCACGTCGGCGGGATCGAGACCGGCCGTCGCCACCTGGTAGAGAAACGGGAGAAACGTGTGGAAATTGTGCCGGTCGATCACCGTGACCTCGACCGATGTGCCGGACAATTGCTGGGCGGCCGCCAATCCGGCGAATCCGCAGCCGATCACCACGACGCGCCCGGTTGGCGTCGCCTCGGTATCAGAGCGCGGCAAGAGACCGGGCGGCGGCCGTGATATCGGTCACCTGGGGAAGAATCGCCTCCTCCAACGACGGCTCGTAGGCGACGAACGTGTCAAGGGCGGCCACCCGGGTGACGGGGGCGTCGAGAGCCCAGAAGCAGTTTTGCGCCACCCAGGCCGCCACTTCGGCACCGAACCCGGCCGTGAGGGTGTCCTCGTGGACGACGAGCAACCGACCCGTCCGCTGCACCGACTCGCCGACGAGTTCCTGGTCCCAGGGCGATATCGTGCGCAGGTCGATCACCTCGACGTTCAATCCCTCGTCCTCCAATTCGGTGGCGGCGACCAGCGACTTCTGCACGGTGGCGCCCCAGGTGACGATGGTGAGGTCCCGTCCTGACCGGGCCACCGTTCCCCGACCGAAGGGCACCGTCCATCCTCTCGGTGGGATGGGGTCCGCCGCGTAGCGCTGCCGGTAAAGGTGCTTGTGCTCGAGGAACAGCACGGGGTCGTCGGAGGCGAAGGCGGTACGGAGGAGTCCGACGGCGTCGCGGGTCCGTGACGGGAAGGCCACGAGCAGCCCGGGGATGTGGGCGAAGATCGACTCCCCGCTCTGCGAGTGCCAGATTCCCCCGCCGGTGAGGTAACCGCCGATGGCCACGCGGACGACGAGCGGACAGGTGAAGGCACCGTTCGAGCGCCAGCGGATGGTGGCCACCTCGCTGCGTAGCTGCTGCATGGCCGGCCAGATGTAGTCGAAGAACTGGATCTCGGCGCAGGGTCGCAGTCCGCGCAGCGCCTGGCCGACACCGCGGCCGACGATGTTCGATTCGGCCAGGGGTGTGTTGTAACAGCGGGCCGAACCGAAGCGCCGCTGCAGACCGCGGGTCACACCGAACACGCCGCCTTTGCCTTCGACGTCGTCGAGGACCTCGTCATCGGCGTCGGCCACGTCCTCCCCGAAGACCCGGATCCGCTCGTCCGCCGCCATCAGCTCGTGCAGGGTCTGACCGATGGCGTCGGCCAACAGCACCGGCTCGGCCGTGGGATCGGCCACGGGATCGGGCTGGGGGTCGGCCCGGGCGGGGATGCCCACCACATGACGGGTGACGGTGGCCGGATCCGGACGCGCCGCGCCGAGCGCCTCGTCGGCCGCCCGGGCGGCGACGGCCTTGGCCTCGGCCCTGATGGCCTCCGCTTCGTCGTCGGAGAGCACACCGGAACCCACCAGGTCCCGTTGCAGGGAGTCGATCGGATCGTGGGCCGCCTCCCGGGCCAGCTCGTCGGCACCACGGTATTTGGCCTGGGAGTCGGCGGCCGAGTGGGAGTAGGGGCGGGTGACCCGGGCGTGGATGAGCCCGGGTCCCTCGCCGGCGCGTACCCGGGCCGCCGCCCGAGCGCCCACCTTGCGGCAGGTGGCGTAGTCCCAGCCGTCCACCTGGCTCACCGCCAGCCCCCGGAAGCCCCGAACCAGCTCCGACACGGGCGCCGGCGCCTGGTCGGAGGACCGGACCGAGATGGCGTAACCGTTGTCGGCCACCACGTAGAGCACAGGAAGGTGGAGCCGGCAGGCCGTGTTCAGGCTCTCCCAGAACTCGCCCTCCGATGTGGTCCCCTCGCCCAGCGAGACGTAGGTGACCTCGTCGCCATGGGCCCGGCCGGCCTGGAGGCCCGATCGTCTCGCCATGTAGCGGCCCGCTTCGGCGCAGCCCACGGCGGGCAGGCACTGGCTGCCGGTCGGGCTCGACTGGGTGACGATGTTCAGATCGGCGTCGCCCCAGTGGCACGGCATCTGCCGACCGCCGGAGGCCGGATCCTCGGAGGAGCCGACTGCTTCCAGCAAGACGGCACGCGGCGTCACCCCGAGGGCGAGGACGAGGGCCCGGTCGCGGTAATAGGGAAAGAACCAGTCGTAGGCGGGGCGCAGCGACCGGGCCAGGGCGACGAGCAGGATCTCGTGCCCGGCTCCCGAGATCTGGAAGAAGACCCGGCTCTGCTTCTGCAGCAGGATCTCCCGGTCGTCGAGCGCCCGTGACAGGCAGGCCAGGCGGAAATCGTCGACGAGCTCGTGACCCGGGAAACCGCGCAGTGGACCCTGTGGCACGTCGCCCACGGTTCCGCGCCCGACCCCGGGCCCGATGTCGCGCCCCGTCCGTCTGTTGTCGGGCCCGTCCGAGACGCCCGTCTCCGCAATCCCGGCCCCGGTGGCCCACGCCCCGACGGCTTCGCCCATCGTCCTCGACGCTATCGCCTGGCGCGCCCCATCGGACCCTCTTGGACGCGCTTGAGCTGGGATTTTGTTTCCGGCCTGCACCGGGACGCCACGGGGGGCGGCGGCGACGGGGCCGTCGCCAGCCTCGGCACCGCCCATACGCGGTGCTGTTACACCCCCCCGGTACGGTTGGCCGCGTCGCTCCGGTGACCCGTCAGACCGGCGACCGGGAGGACACCATGAGGACCAGGAGCAGCGTGGCGTGATCGTCGGACTGATCGTCGGGATCGTGGTGGGGGTGACCGTGGGGGCCGCGGTCGTCCTCGTGGTGTCGTCCGGTCGCCTGTCACAGCGGGTCGCCGCTCTCCAATCCGACCACGCCGCCGCCTCGGCCGCCGCACAGGCCGACGTCGTCCGCCTGAGCGGCCTCCTCGACCGGGAACAGGCGACGGCGGCCGAACGGCAGGCCACGCACGACGAGGCCCGCGAGCTGGCGGCAGGCGTCTTCGCCGAACTCTCGACGAGGGCGCTCGAGCAGAACAACGCCCAGTTCCTGGCACTGGCCGAGGCCCGCCTCCAGGAGTCCCGGCAGGCCGCCCAGGGCGATCTGGACCAGCGGCGCCAGGCCATCGAGCAGCTTCTCACCCCACTGGCCGATCAACTCAACCGCTACGAGCAGGGACTGCGGTTGCTCGAGCTCGAACGCCAACGTGCCTATACGGGGTTGAGCGCCCAGGTGCGGCAGCTGGCCGAGTCGCAGGACAAACTGCAGTCCGAGACCCGGAACCTGGTGACGGCGTTGCGCTCACCGGCCACCCGGGGCCGGTGGGGGGAGATGCAGCTCCGCCGGGTGGTCGAGATGGCGGGCATGCTCGAGCACTGCGATTTCGACGAGCAGGTGCAGACCGTGGGCGACGAGGGGCGGTTGCGCCCGGACATGGTGGTGCACCTTCCCGGGGCCAAGCGGGTGGTGGTCGACGCCAAGGTGCCCTTGCAGGCGTTCCTCGACGCCACCGACGCCGACGACGAACCGTCGCGCAAGGCTCATCTGGTGAGCCATGCCCGGCAGCTGCGGGCCCATGTGGACGCGCTCTCCAAGAAGTCGTACTGGCAGCAGTTCGACGACACACCCGAGTTCGTCATCGCCTTCATCCCCGGCGATCCCCTGCTGGCGGCGGCGCTGGAACACGACTCCTCGCTGCTCGAGCACGCCGTGACCAATCACGTCCTCTTGGCCACGCCGACCACGCTGATCGGGCTGCTGCGCGCCGTGGCCTACGGATGGCAGCAGGACGCCCTGGCCGAGAATGCACGCGAGGTGCAGCAGATCGGGCGGGAGTTGTACAAGCGGCTGGCCACGTTCGGCGAGCACATGGCGAAGACGGGTCGCAGCCTGAGCGGGGCCGTGGACGCCTACAACAAGGCCGTCGGATCACTGGAGCGCAACGTCATGCCTCAGGCGCGCCGGTTCCAGGAGCTTGGCGTGGGCGGGTCGGACAAGGACGTGCCCATGCTCGACCCGGTCGACGCCGTGGCCCGCACCCTGCAAGGCCCGGAGCTGAGTGGCGGGATCCGGTCCGTGGCCGAGATGTCACCGGGACTGGAATTGCTCGAGGGGTCGGGCGAGGACCGGTCCGAGTGGCCTGGCGCCGCCGAAGGCTGAGTCGCTGATCAGTTGGTCAACTCGTCACCAGGGCGGCGGCGGCGCGGTGTGCCACAGCGCGGGCGGCGGCCAGGTCCTCGCCGTCGATGACGTGTTCCACCGGCTGCCCGTCACCGACGAAGACCAGCACGCACCGACTGACATCGAGGCCGGTGGACGACTCGAGGGCCACCGCGTAGGCGGCCACCTGGAGCCGGTACGTGGCCACACTGGCGGCGAGGCCCTGTCCGTCTCGGGGACGATCGGTCTTGTAGTCGACGACGACAAGTGCGCCCTCGTCTTCGAAGAGGAGATCCACGAATCCTTCGAGGACGCCGCCGTCGCCCACCGGTGCCGACACGTACACCTCGCGCCAGTGACGACGGGTGGCGGCGCGTGTCACCGTGGGGCTCGACAGCGCGCCGGCCACCATGGTCGCCACTTCGGATGCGTGACCGTCGACGCCCTGGGCGACGGCCCGGGTCCGGGCCACTTCGTCGGCGCCGCGCCCGCCGGCGTCGCACCCGGTGGCCAGATCGATATCGGCCAGCGACGCGTGTACCGCCCGACCGATGAGACGCGGTACGTCGGCGTCTTCCCACTCGACGACGGGCGACGCGGGCCATCCGGGGTCCGGCAGCGGCATCACGGTTTCGAAGGCGGCGCCCGCCTCGTCGGTGACCGCCCAATGGGCCACCGCCGTGGCCGTTGTAACCGGTCGTCGGCGGCGGGTGGCCAACAGCAAGGCGCGGTCGGCCACCCACCCGGTCGGGACGGCGCCACCCTCCGCCTCGGACCGGTTCCCCCCCAACGCAGGCGCGCCGACGGGTACGCCTGTCCGGATGCCGGCGCGATCGCCGTCCACCGCCGCGGTGTGGCTGGTCACGTCGCTTTCGGGCAGCAGGCGCCACAAGCCCGGGCGCTCGCCGCAGATCCTCGTCACCAGGGCGGCCAGGCTCGAGTCGGCTACGCCGTTGCGCTCCTTGTGGTGCAGGCAGAGAACGAGGTGATCTCTCGCCCTGGTCATGCCCACGTAGAGAAGACGATGTTGTTCGAGGACGTCGAGATGCAGGTCGCGCAGTCCGGCCTGTTCGAAGCCGGCCGTTCGGAAGAATCCCACGTGAACCTCGGGAACATGGTGCTGCGTCCAGACGACGGCGGGAGGCCGGGGCGCGTCGGCCTGGTCGCGTTCGAGGCCGGCCAGGACGACGACGGGAAACTCGAGTCCTTTGGCGCCGTGGATGGTCATGACCCGCACGGCGTCGTCGTCGGGATCGGGAGGGCCCACACCACCCACGCGCCCGTCTCCCTCGGCCCGGAGCTCGGCCCACCGTAGGAACGCGCGCAACGTGCCGCCGGGGGTCTCGTCGAAGAGCCGGGCCTGATCGAGCAGCCATCGCAACCGGTGCCAGTAGTCCCGGGGCCGGCGGTGGACGAGTGCCAGATCGAAACTACGGAGCTCTTCGTAGGCGGCGGCCACCATGGCCGATGGCTCCGACCACCACCGTCGACGATGCAAGCGATCGAGAACGGCCATGGCTTCGGCCACCGGGTGATTCTCCGACCCCGGCGGCCGGTCGCTCCGGGGGTCCCAACTGCCCCCGCCCGCGTGCCAGGTCACGAGATCGTCGTCCCCGCAGGCCAGGCCGGGTGAGCGCAGGGCGGCGACGACGGCCACGGCATCGGCGGGGTCGTCGATGGCCCGCAGAACGGCCAGGACCTCACGCACCTCTTCTGCGCCCCACAGCAGGGCGGCCCCCTCGAGGCGGTAGGGAATGGCGGCATCTTCGAATGCCTCCTCCAACGACGCCAGGGCCGAACGGGCGGGGATCAAGACGGCGATGTCGGACCACCGGACCGGGCGCCGGTCGCCGCTGCCGGTGTCCTGCACCAGCCAGCGGCGACCCATCATGTGGTCGATCGCCGCCGACGCGTCCTCCGCCGCCCGGCGACGGACCTCCGGAGTGGAGGCGGCCAGGGCTCCGCCCACGGTGACGACGGGTGCCGGCGGCTTCGTCACCGGCGTCACCGGAAGCGACGGTGCCGCGGCGCCCCCGATTCCGTCGAACGTCAACTGGACCACCTCGGCGCGCGATGACCCCGCTTCGGACGGCAGGTCTCCCCTCTCGTCACCGAGCGGTGTTTCGCGCGCCGCATCGAGCGCATGGAACGGGGCCTGGCCGGGAACGGAACCATGACCGAATATCTCGTCGAACACGACGTTCACGAAGCCCACGATTCCGGGGACGGAGCGGAAGTTCGTCTGCAACAGCACGGTGGCACCGATCTCGGTGCTGACGTCCTCGAAGAGCTCGATGTCGGCCCGGCGGAAACGGTAGATCGACTGCTTCGGATCACCGACCACGAACAGTGCCCCTGGGCGGGCGCCGCTCACGGCGGCGTCGCCGTCGGCGGCGGCCACCAGGCGGGCCGCCAACTCGACTTGGATCGGGTCCGTGTCCTGGAACTCGTCGATCAACAACCGGCGGTAGCGCCGCCTGAGGGCGGCGACGCCGTCTCCGCCTTGACGCAGCAGCCGCCGCGCGTGGACGAGAAGATCGTGGAAGGTGAGGCGTCCCTCGGCCCGTCGCTCCTCGGCGGCGGCCAATGTGAAACTCGCCAGCCGCGCCATCAGGTCGCCGAGAACCGCCCGGCGGACGGCGTCAAGCGCCTCGAGGCGCGCCTCCTCGGCCTGGGCGCAGGCCGCCCGCACCTCGGCGATGCGGCCACCCCAGTTCTCCTGTCGGCCGAAGGAGGAACGCAACGGAGGAAGAGTGTCGAGAATTTGGAGAGCGGCCAGGGAGTCGGATCCCGCGGCCAAAAGGAGGGCGCGGGCGTCGGTGAGCGTTCCCGAAAGGTGCTGCACCATCTTGTCCTCG
>DATNJD010000074.1:0-24814 GCA_035604075.1 Acidimicrobiales bacterium | reverse complement strand
CCGATTCTCTCGTTCATCTGGTCGTACTGCTCGATCGTGACTCCCCGAAAGTCGAGCTGCACTGCAACGACCACGTGAACCCCTTGTTCGAGCGCCCCGACAGCGGGGACGAGCCTCAGCGCCGGTGCAATCCCCCGCTCTTGCACGCGACGCACAAACGAGCATACGGCAGGACCCGCAGCCTGGCCTTGGGAATCGCCTGACCGCAGTTCTCGCACATCCCGTAGAGCTTCTTGTCGATGCCAACCAAGGCGAAGTCGATCTCGTCGATGGTGGCGAGCGCCTGGGCCGACAGCGTGAGGTCGCGCTCGCGGTCGACGGCAACGGTGCCGCCTTCGCCCGACTCCTCGTCGAACTGGACGTCCCCGGGCTCCCGGTCGAGGGCCAGGGAGTCGGCCTCGGCCTTCAGATCGTCGGCCTGACGTTGGTATTCGATCCGCTCCTCGAGCAGTAACGCCCGCTGCTCGTCCAAGAACTTCGTGTCCGACGCGTAGGGACCCCGGGTGGGCTTGGGCGGCTTGGCCGGAGCCACCGCCTTGGCCGGGGCACCCAACTTCCGCGCCGGGGCCGCCGCCTTCTTGACGGGAGCCGGGGCCTTCTTGGCCGGGGCCGGAGCCTTCTTGGCCGGGACCTTGGCCGGAGCCTTCTTGGCCGGGGCCGGAGCCTTCTTGGCCGGGGCCTTCTTGGCCGGGACCTTCTTGGCCGGAGCCTTCTTGGCCGGAGCCTTCTTGGCCGCAGCCTTCTTGGCCGGTCCCTTCTTCACGGGGGCCTTCTTGGCCGACGCCTTCTTGGCCGACGCCTTGGCCGGAGCGCGTCCGGCGGCCGACTTCTTGGGGGCCGGCTTCTTGGCCGGGGCCTTCTTCGCCGGGGCCATCAGGTCCCCGACGCCGGGATCCGGTCGGTGCCGTGTGCGCTGCGGATCATGCGGGGGGCCTCCCACCTGCTTGACGAAGGTGGGCAACGATAGCGTCGCCCGACCGGCCAGACAACATACTCGCCCGTACCCCCACCCACGACGACGCCGGGGAGCGGATCCGACGCAGGTGAGTGTCGAGGGCCGATGCTCGGCCCACGTACTCTGGTCCGATGCCCGACGACCGTGGCGACCGTCCCTATCCCCAGGTCGACCAGCAACCCGACTACCCCCGCCTGGAAGACCGGGTCCTCTCTTTCTGGGCCAAGGACGGCACCTTCGCGGCGTCGGTCGCCGCCCGGCCCGGGGGCGACAACGAATACGTCTTCTACGACGGACCCCCGTTCGCCAACGGCCTCCCCCACTACGGCCACCTCCTCACCGGCTTCGTGAAGGACGCCGTGCCCCGCTACCAGACCATGCGGGGCCGGCGGGTGGAGCGGCGCTTCGGGTGGGACTGCCACGGCCTGCCGGCCGAGATGCCGGCCGAGAAGGAACTGCAACTGGGGGGTCGGGCCGACATCGTGGCCTTCGGCATCGACCGGTTCAACGACTACTGCCGCGGCCTCGTCCAGCGCACCACCGACGCCTGGGAGTACTACGTCACCCGCCAGGCCCGCTGGGTCGACTTCGCCAACGACTACAAGACGATGGACCTCCCCTACATGGAGAGCGTCATGTGGGCGTTCAAGACCCTGTGGGAGAAAGACCTGATGTACGAGGGCGAGCGCGTCCTGCCCTTTTGTTGGGAGTGCGAGACCCCCCTGTCGAATTTCGAGACCCGCCAGGACGACGCCTACCGCCCCCGTGTCGACCCGGCCGTGACGGTGGCCTTCGAGCTCGATCCCGCCCCGGCGGGGACTTCGTCGCCCTCGGAGGCCGACGGGGCGCTCCGGCTGCTCGTATGGACGACGACCCCGTGGACGCTTCCGTCGAACCTGGCCCTGGCCGTGGGCCCCGACATCACCTACGACATCTACGAGCTCCTGGGTCACCCCACCGCCATCGCCTCCGAGCGCGCCGCGGCCTACCCGGATCTCTTCTCCGAGGCCGCGCCCATCGGCTCGGTCACCGGAGCCCAACTGGTGGGCCGGACCTACCGCCCGCTGTTCGACTTCTTCGCCGGGCACGCCAACGCCTTCCAGGTCCTGGCCGGTGACTTCGTGGCCACCGACGAGGGCACCGGCATCGTCCACATGGCCCCCGGCTTCGGCGAGGAGGACTACTTCGCCTGCCAGGCGGCGGGCATCGCCGTCGTCTGTCCCGTGGACGACCGGGCCCTCTTCACGGCCGAGGTCCCCCCCTACGCCGGACTGCAGGTCTTCGAGGCCAACGGCCCCATCACCGACGCACTGCGCTTGAACGGGGACCTCATCGAGGCGGCGCCCTACGAGCACAGCTATCCCCACTGCTGGCGCACCGACACCCCGCTGATCTACAAGGCGGTCAGTTCCTGGTTCGTCACCGTCACGGCCATCAAGCAGCGCATGACCGAGCTGAACCAGGAGATCGACTGGGTCCCGGCGCACATCCGGGACGGTGCGTTCGGCAAATGGCTGGAGGGGGCACGCGACTGGTCGATCAGCCGCAACCGCTTCTGGGGGGCACCCATCCCGGTGTGGAAGAGCGACGACCCCCTTTATCCCCGCATCGACGTCTACGGCAGCCTCGACGAGCTCGAGCGCGATTTCGGCGTCCGTCCCCACGACCTGCACCGGCCGGCCATCGACGAGCTGGTGCGCCCGAACCCGGACGACCCCACCGGGCGGTCCCACATGCGCCGGGTGGGCGACGTCCTTGACTGCTGGTTTGAATCGGGGGCGATGCCCTTCGCCCAGATCCACTATCCGTTCGAGAAGAACGACTGGTTCGAGTCGCACTTCCCGGCCGACTTCATCGTCGAGTACGTGGGCCAAACGAGGGGCTGGTTCTACACGCTCCACGTGCTCGCCACCGCCCTCTTCGACCGCCGTCCGTTCGACCACTGCATCGCCCACGGGATCGTCCAGGGCGACGACGGCCGCAAGATGTCCAAGCGGCTCGGCAACTATCCCGAACCGGACATGGTCTTCGACACCTGGGGTGCCGACGCTATGCGGTGGTTCCTGCTGTCCTCACCGATACTGCGCGGCCAGGATCTCATCGTCCACGCCAAGGGATTCGAGGAGGTGCGGCGCCAGGTCCTGAACCGATTCTGGAACAGCTGGTACTTCCTGTCGCTGTACGCCAACGTGGACGGCATCCGGGGCCGGTTCCGCACCGACGCCCCCGGCGTCCTCGACCGCTACATCCTGGCCAAGACCTCGGCCCTGGTGGACGACGTCACCTCGTCCATGGACACCTACGACCTCTACGGCGCCTGCGCCTCCATCACCGCCTTCCTCGACGCCCTCACCAATTGGTACATCCGCCGGAGCCGCGACCGGTTCTGGCGGGCCCGCGACGGCGAGGCCGAGGTGGAGAAGGACAAGACCGACGCCTACGACACCTTGTCGACGGTCCTCACCACGGTGTGCCGCCTGTCGGCGCCCCTGCTGCCGCTTCTCACCGAGGAGATCTATCAGGGCCTCACCGGCGAGCGCAGCGTCCACCTGGCCGACTGGCCCAACCCGGGGGAGCTCCCCGCCGACGCGGCACTGGTCGAGAGCATGGACCTCGTGCGCGACGTCTGCTCGGCCGCCCACGCCATCCGCAAGGCGAAGAACCGCCGGGCCCGGCTCCCGCTGCGCACGCTGACGGTGGCCACCGCCGATCCCGAACGGCTCCGGCCCTTCGTCGGCCTGATCGCCGACGAGGTGAACGTGAAGGAGGTCGTCTTCTCCGAAGACGTGGAGGACGTGGCCGAGCGCGTCCTCACCCTCGTCCCGTCGGCCCTCGGTCCCCGTCTCGGCCCCGAGGCCCCCAAGGTCTTCGCCGGGGTGAAGAAGGGGGACTGGTCCGTCTCCGACGCCGGCGTCACCGCCGCGGGCATCGCCCTCGAGCGGGGCGAGTACGAGCTCGTCCTGCGCCCCCGCCACCCCGACGAGGGACGCACCCTCCCCGGCGACGTGGGTGTGGTCACGCTGGACGTCACCGTCGACGAGGAGCTCGAGTCCGAGGGGGCGGCCCGTGACGCCATCCGCCTCGTCCAGGCGGCGCGCCGGGACGCCGGCCTCCACATCTCGGACTGCATCGCTGTCGAGTTGGACGGTCCGGCGTCGCTCGTCGACGCTGTCGAGAGGCACCGCCCCTACGTGGCCGAGCAGATCCTCGCCGTGGACATCCGTCTGACGGTGGCCGACACCCAGGACATCAGGATCACCAAGGTCCCCTGCCCGTAGCGGGGGCCCGCCGGCGGTCAGCGAGGGACGCCGGCGCGCGCTCCCTCGGCATCCGACAACGGCATCGTTCCCTGGCGCTCGGCGACCGATGCGGCGTCGGCGTCGGTGGGCCGGGGACCGGGGGCGGAGCCCGAACCGCCGGGGTTGCTCTGACCGGAGGGCGACGTCCGCGGCGCCGGCGTGGGTTGCCCACCTGACGGCGTCCGGCTCTCGGCGTCGGATCCCGTCCGGGACGGCGACGCCTCCCCCGATGCCGCCGCGGCCGGTGTCGATGTACCCGGTGTCGATGTACCCGGTGTCGATGTACCCGGTGACGATGTACCCGGTGTCGATGCCCCGGGCGGGGTCGTCGCCGGTGTCGAACCCGACGACGAGGGTGTCGGCGCCGAGGGTTGCGCCAGGAGGGTCGCCGCCGGCTGCACGTGCTCGTCGACCCAGGCGAGCATGTCGCCCAGGGCGCCGCGCAGTCGATTCCGTTCGGTGTCGAGATGCCGGGCGATCGTCTCCACGTCGCCGGCCAACTGTGTCCGGATCGACTCGAGCCGCGAGATGTCCTCGCGCAGATGCCGCTCGGTCTCCTCGGTGAGCGCCCGCGCCCGGGTCTCGGCATCGGCCAGAGTGGTACGGGCCCGTTCCTCGGCTGCGGCCAGCGTCGTGCGGGCCTGGGCCTCGGCTTCCGCCTCGGTCTGCTCCACGAACTTCTGGGCCAGCAACAGCGTCCGCTGCAGAGTGTCGTCGGCCACCGCCGGTGCCGCCGGGGCGCCGGCCGACGGTGCCTGCTCGAGCTGCTGCTCCAGGTGCTGCACGGTCTGCTCGAGTTGCGCGATCCTCTCGGCCGCCTGCCGCATCCGGTCTCCGGACTGCCGCATCTGCTCCTGCAGCGCCTCCGCCTCGATGGCGACGCGCTCGAGGTACTCGTCGACATCGTCGATGTGGTAGCCCCGCAACGTCTGGCGAAATTCGACGGTCCGCAGACTGTCGAGGCTCGATTGCTGACTACTACCCGCCTTCGGACTGTCCATGACGGGGATCCTACCTAATGAAACCGCCCGATCCACCGATGGACTTTCTCGCAGACCAGGCGCCCGTCGAGGCCCGTCCCGGTACGCGACGCCGGTCGGCGAGGACCTACAGGAGGTTGTAGACGGCCGGGATGATGAGCAGTTGGATCCCCAGAAAGACGATGATGAACGACAGGTCGAGGCCCACACCGCCGGCTTGCAGCGGGGGCAGCAAGCGACGCACGGGGGCGAGCACGGGCTCGGTCAACCGGTACAGCACGCTGTTGATGTTGGCCAGGTTCGACCCCGGCCGGGCCGGGAACCAGCTCAGCAGGGCCCGGGGGAAGAGGATCCCCCACAGGTACACCTCGAGCACGAGGACGACGACAGTACGGATCAAGGGGAATGGCCTTCAGCTCGGCGAGATGGGTTCGGGCGGCGCTATGACCGCAGGAGGCCGTTCTCCTGGAGCCGGAGCCGCTCTTCGGCCGAGACCTTCACGTTGGACGGTGTGACCAGGAAGACCTTGTCGGCCACCCGCTCCATCTTGCCGTTCAATGCGTAGGCCACACCGCTGCAGAAGTCGATCATCCTCCGCATCAATTCCCGGTCGGAGACCTGCAGGTTCACGATCACGGGCTGGTTGGACATCAGCCGGTCGGCGATCTGGCGGGCGTCGCCGAACTGGGACGGCGCCACCACGTGCACGCGGGCGCCCACGTCCATGGGGACGGGGCGCACGACGGCGCGCGGCGTGACCGACGTCATCGTCGACGTCGTCTCGTCGCGCGACATGGGCCGGATGGTGCTCGTCGTGACCGCCATCGGACGCTCTTCCTCTTCATCGACGGCACGCTGCGCGAGACGCGGACCCACGGGCACCCGGGGTTCGTACTCTTCGTAGTCTTCGTACTCGTCATCGACCAGGCCCAGGTAGACCATGGCCCTCTTGAAGAAACCTGCCATGAGACGCGCCTCCTGCTCGACAGCGTACTGCGTGGGCTCAGGACCAGGGTGACGAGGCCCGCCCGGCCCCCTCTCCCCCATTCCGCTACGACGGGTGGGCGTCCGGTCCCACTCCGGGACGCGGACCAAACAACGCCCGCCCCACCCGCACCATGGTGGTGCCCTCCTCGAGAGCCACGTCGAGATCGCCCGTCATCCCCATCGACAGCTCGTCGAGCCCCAGATCGGCGGCCAGTCGCGCCGTCGTCCGAAACGCGGCGCGCGCCACGTCGGGGGGCCCCGGGGGTGCCACCACCATCAAGCCCCTCACATCGAGCTCCAAAGCGACCAGTCCGCCGACGAGACCGGCCACGGCGTCGGGGGCGCAACCGTTGCGGCCGGGCAGACCGCTCGTCTCGACCTCGACGAGCACACTCGCCCCCGGGGCGTGCCGGGCGATGGCTTCGCCCTCCACCAGCCGCGCCAGCGTCTGCCAGCACCCCACCACCGGGGCGAGGTCTCGGACCCGACGTCTCTGGATCGCCCCCAGGAAGTGCCACCGGGGACGCCGGGTGGGATCGGTGGCCGTCGTCGCCTCCTGGCCCAGCCGTCGGGCCTTGGCCACCAACTCCGCCGCGTAGTTCTCCCCGATGTCATGAACGCCGGCCGCCAGCGCAGCGGTGACGGCGCCGGCGTCGAACCCTTTCGTCACGGCCACCAGTCGCACGCTGTCGGGGGCGCGGCCGGCCGCCCGGATCCGACGCCGGACATCATCGACCCGTGAGGCCACCACCTCGGGTGCCGGCGCCGGGGCGAGGCCCGTCGGGAGGCTCACATCACCGAACCGGACGGGCCCGTCCAGACGAACAGGCCCTGGCGGGCGTCGTCACGGCGGGCGCGATAGGAGAAGCTGTCGTCACCGCACGCCGTGCAGCGGTCGACGTCGACGACGAGGGGGACCCCGGCCCGGTCCAGCGCGGCGCGCACCCCGGCCGGCAGGTCGAGCGCCGGCGCCCCGTCCGACGTCACACCGCGCACCTCGTCACCGGCGCTCGCCGCGGCGGCGTCGAGATCGTCGGTCCCGAACGCGTAGCAACACCGGTGGATGGTGGGGCCGAGCCCGGCCACCACAGCACCGGCCCCCAGTGACCTCATGACGTCGACGGCCCGTCCGATCACGTCCGCCACCAGGCCCCTCCATCCCACGTGCACGGCCCCGAAGACGCCGTCGGGAGATCCGAGGGCCACGGGCGCGCAGTCGGCGGTGAGCACCACCAGGCACGAACCGCTCCCCACCGCCACCACGGCGTCGGCGTCGGGGGCCCGGCCGTCAGGCGCCGTCGCCCAGGCCGTCGTTCCCGGCGGCGGTGGCGCGCCGGCCACCACCACGTCCGATCCGTGCACCTGCCGCAGCCGGTACACGGACAGCCCGGCCGGCACGGCCGAGGGGAGCGACCCGGCGTCGACGCCGCGCTGGTCCCCCGTGGCCTTCGTCGACCAGAACGCCTCGACGGGCGTGGGATCCAACCGGTGGACGACCGTGCCGGCCCGGGGCGGTGTCAGCGGAGGGTGGTCAGCGCAGGAACGAGGGGACGTCGAACTCGTCGTCGCCGAGGTCGAGGTCGTCCTCGGCCGGCGAGGCGAAGATGTCTTCGTGCACGGAGTCGAGACCGAGCACCTGGCTGCTGCCGCCGGACTTGGACCCACCGCTGCCCCCGCTGCGACCCTCGTCCCAGCGCTCGAAGCCGGCGGCGATGACCGTCACCCGGACGTCGTCGCCCATGGACTCGTCGATGACGTTGCCGAAGATGATGTTGGCATCGGGGTGGGCCACGCCGTGGATGATCTCCATGGCCTCGTTGACCTCGAACAGCCCGAGGTCGGGGCCGCCGGCGATGCTCACCAGGATGCCGCGGGCGCCCTCGATCTGAGCCTCGAGCAGGGGGCTCGTGATGGCGGCGCGCGCCGCGTTCACGGCCCGGCCTTCACCGGTCGTCTGACCGATCCCCATGATGGCCGTGCCGGCGTCGGCCAGCACCATCCGCACGTCGGCGAAGTCGGTGTTGATCTGGCCGGGGATGGTGATCAGGTCGGTGATGCCCTGCACCCCCTGCAGCAGCACCTCGTCGGCCATCTTGAAGGCGTTCACCATCGACGTCTTCTCGGTCGAGACGGTGAGCAGCCGGTCGTTCGGAATGATGATGATGGCGTCGACCTTTTCCTTCAGCTTCTGGATGCCGCCCTCGGCCTGCACCGAACGCTGCCGCCCCTCGAAGGCGAAGGGCCGGGTCACCACGGCGATGGTCAGAGCTCCCACCGATTTGGCGATCTCGGCCACCACCGGCGCCGCGCCCGTCCCCGTGCCGCCACCCTTGCCGGCGGTGATGAACACCATGTCGGCGCCCTTGAGCGCCTCTTCGATCTCGGCCCGGTGCTCCTCGGCCGCCTCCCGGCCCACCTCGGGGTCGCTTCCGGCGCCGAGCCCCCGGGTCCGTTGCCGGCCGATGTCCAGCTTCAGGTCGGCGTCGCTCATCAACAGAGCTTGCGAGTCGGTGTTGGCGGCGATGAACTCCACGCCCTTCAGCCCGGCCTCGATCATCCGGTTCACGGCGTTCACTCCGCCGCCTCCGACGCCCACGACCTTGATGACAGCGAAGTAGCTGCTGTGCGCTGGACCGGTCATCGACTCTCCTCGACCCTCACCCGCAGTTCGGGCCTCACGGTGGGAACTTCCGCCAGGTGGTCGGGCTGGACGAGCCTGCCCCGAGCACCAGTCACCTCACCCTCGACCACAACTTTCAACTGGTGCCTGCCGAGGTGGCTTCACCCTAGGGGCGCAGCCGTAACCGGTCAAGCAGAGCGGCGGGCACGCTCCGTCCGCCTTAGGCCAGGTCAGATAGGTCATCACGCCGGCGGACCGATGGCCGGGGCGCCGGGGACGGTCACGTCGATCACGTCCGGGGCCCGGGGCGCCACGTCGGCCAGCACACTGGCCAGAGCGACGAACTTGGCCGGCAGCTCGTCGGCGCGTCCGAGGGTGACACCGACATTGTCGGTGAGCGTCAGGCTCACCACTCCCCCGCCGCCGACGTCCACCCGTGCCACCAGAGGACGCAGGGAGGCCGGGAGTCCGGCCACGACGGCCAGACCGGGACGCGCCGCGTCGCCGAGCATGCTGCCGGGTGGGCCCGCCGCCACCGGCACACCCAACACCACCGTGCCGTCGGGCGGAGCGGGCACGTCGCCGAGCACACGGCCACTGCCGTCGACGAGCACGTCGGCCCGGCCGCGACCGACCACCACCGCCGCCGCCACGCGTTCGGTCACCGTGATCGTCACGGTGTCTGGCCACCGACGCGTCACCGTGGCGTGGGCCACCCACGGCAGCGCCTCCACCCGCGCCGCCACGGCGGTGGCGTCGACGTCGATCAGGGGCGGCTCCCCCGAGAGCCCCGACGCCGCCACCACGGGCGTCACGCCGGTGCGGATGGCCCCCACCACCGTCACATGCCGGGCCGCGAACAGCGGCGAGTGCACCACCGCCCATGCCCCGGCGGCGCCCGCCACGACGACGGCCGCCGCCGTCATCACCCGCAGCCGCCGCCGTCCCCGCTGCCGGGTCACGTCCACCCGCCGCTGCAGGATCCTGGGGTCGACCGTCAACGGCTGCGACTCGAGTTCCTCCACCACCTTGCTCATGACGAACCTCCACATGAGGTTGAGGGTTTCTCCCTCTCCCCCTGGTCGAACCCCACAAACCGGACCTCGGGCACGAGGGCGACCCCGGTGGCGTCGAGCACCACCCGCCGCACGTGCTCGATCAATCGCCGCACGTCGTCGGCCGACCCTCCGTCGTCGGCCTGGATGAAGTTGGCGTGCTTCTCCGAGACCCGGGCGCTGCCCAGGCGCAGTCCCTTCAACCCGGCCGCCTCCACCAGCCGCCCGGCGGCGTCGCCCGGGGGGTTGGTGAACACCGACCCGGCGTTCGAGCCCCCGGGTTGGTGGGCCCGGCGCCAGCGGACGATCTCGGCCACGGCGGCCTGGGCCTGCGCGGCATCTCCGGCGGCCAGCGCGAACTCGGCCCACACCACCACCTCGCCGGCACCGAGCGACGAGTGCCGGTACCCGAGTGCCAGCCGGTCGGCGCCGTCCACGGCAGCGTGGCCCGTCACCACATCGAAGACGCGCTGGCGGACGAGGACGGCGGCCGTGTCCGACCCGTGACCACCGGCGTTCATCTTGAGGGCGCCGCCCACCGTGCCCGGCACACCGACGGCCCATTCCAGTCCGGTCAACCCGGCGGCGGCGCTGCGCCGCGCCACCAAGGGGAGCATGGCCGCCCCGCCCGCCCGCACCGTCGTCCCCTCCATCTCGATGGCGGCGAGGCCCGGCCCCAGGACGATCACCAGACCGGGGAACCCGGCGTCCGCCACCAACAGGTTCGACCCGTTCCCGAGCACGAGCAGAGGCGGCGCACCCCCGGACCCGAGGGCGTCGTGGACGGCGGCGAGATCGCCCTCGGCGTCCACCTCGACGAGCACGGCGGCGGTGCCCCCCACCCGGTAGGTGGTGCGCGCCCCGAGCGGCGCGTCGCGCACGGCCCGGGGCCCGAGGGCGGCCACCACGTCATCGGCCCACCGGTCGCTCACCACGCCGGCGCCGCCAGCATCTCGTCGGGCAGCGAGGTGAGGTCTCCGGCCCCGAGGGTGAGGCACAGGTCTCCGGGCCGCAACACGGCGGCCAGATGCCGGCGCAGTTCCGTCCGACCGGCGACGTAGCTCACATCGAGGTCGGGATGGTTGCGCACGACGGCGTCGGCCACCACCCGACCCGTCACCCCGGGTCGGGCGTCCTCGCCGGCGCCGAAGATGTCGGTCACGATGACCACGTCGGCCGCCGAGAAGGCATCGGCGAACTGCTCCCCCAGTGCCTCGATCCGGCTGTAGCGGTGGGGCTGGAACACCACCACGATCCTCTGCGGGTCCGTCTGGCGCGCCGCGTCGAGGACGGCGCTCACCTCGGTGGGGAGATGGGCGTAGTCGTCCACGAACCGCACGCCGGCGGCCTCGCCCCGTAGCTCGAAGCGCCGGGCCACACCGGCGAAGCGGGCCAGGGCGCGCGCCGCATCGGAAAAGGTGGCGCCCACCCGCAGCGCCGTCACGGTGGCCACCGCCGCGTTGTGGGCGATGTTGGCCCCGGTCACGGGGAGCGAGATGGTGCCGAGGACGTCACCACCGCAACGGAGGTCGAACGACACGCCGGTGCGGCCGGCGGTGACCGCTTCGATCCGGTAGGTGGCGTCGGCGGCCGTGCCCACGAGGTCGGCACCGTGGGCCCGTCCGATCTCGGCCGCCACGGAGTCGTCCGCCCCCACCACCACGGCCCCGGGCCGCCCGGTGCAGAAGAGGTCGAAGGCGGCCACCAGCTCGGCGAACCCGCCGTAGTGGTCGAGGTGGTCCGCCTCCACGTTGGTGACCACGGCGATCTCGGGGTCGAGGGCGAGGAACGTCCCGTCGCTCTCGTCCGCCTCCACCACCAACCAGGCGCCGCTGTCCCATACGGCGTTCGTCCCGATCTCGTTGATGTCCCCGCCGATCAGGAAGCTCGGACGGAGGCCCGCCTCCACCAGGATGAGCGCCAGCATGGACGTGGTGGTCGTCTTGCCGTGGGTGCCCGACACGGCCACGCATCGTCGGCAGCGGGTCACGGCGGCCAGCGCCTGGGCCCGGCTCAGCACCTCGAGGCCCCGGCGTCGCGCCTCTCTCACCTCGGGATTCGCCTCCGACACGGCCGTCGAGACCGTCACCACCTCGGCCTCGCCCACGTGGGCGGCGTCGTGGCCGATGAAGACGGCCACCCCGGCGGCGGCCAGGCGCCGGGTGACCGGTGAGCTCTTCAGGTCGCTGCCCGTGACCCGGTGCCCCATGGCGGCGAGCACCGAGGCGATGGCACTCATCCCCGCCCCTCCCACCCCGACGACGTGAATGCGCCGCGGACGCGACAGGTCGACGGGGTCGGTCACGGCCGGTCCCCGGTGCCGTGACGGGCACGGGTGCCGGCGTCGGGGGACCGACCGGGTCTCGGCCCGGCGCGCGCCTGGCTCTCGACCACCTCTACGACGGCGGCGACGGCATCGGGCCGACCGACGGAGGCGGCGCCGGCCCGCATCGCCTCGAGGCATCCGGGCCGTGACCGCACGGCGTCGAGCTCCTCCGCCAGACGCGCCCCGGTGCACTCGGCATCGGGCACCATGACCGCTCCCCCGGCGGCCTCGAGCACCCGGGCGTTGGCCGTCTGATGGTCACCGGGGGCGCCGGGCAGGGGCACGAGGACGGCGGGCGCCCCCACGACGGCCAGCTCCGACACCGTGCTCGCCCCGGCCCTGCTCACCATGACGTCGGCCGCCTGGTACAGAAGCGCCATCCTGTCCTCGTAGGGGACCTGGCGGTAGACGAGACCCCCGGCCTCCGCCTCCGGCCCTCCTCCGATCCATGTGGCGTCGCGCCGACCGACGACGTGGTAGACGGCCACGTCGGCGCGCCGGACCCACAGGCCGGCCAGGTCCAAGGTGGCCGTGTTGAGCGTCTTGGAGCCGAGCGATCCCCCCACCACCCCCACCACGAAACGGTCGGCGGGAAGTCCGAGAAGGCGACGGGCCTCGGTGCGGGCCGCGGCGTCGCCCCCGGCGGCGGCCACGATCTCCGGCCGCACGGGCGCACCGGTGACCACGGCGCGCCGCAAGGGGGTTCCTGGGAAGGCCACGGCGGCCGCCCGGGCGAACCGGCCGACGAGGCGACTGGCGGCGCCGGGGACGGCGTCCAGGTTCACAAGCACCACGGGGACGGCCAACACGAGGGCGGCCAGGGCCACCGGGACACAGCCGTAGCCGCCCATGGCGACGACGACGGCGGGCCGCCGCCGGGCGACGAGGCCGAGCGCCAGCACGAAGGCCCACACGAGGCCCCCGAGGGCGCCCAGATTGGCGGCCGCGCTCCGGGCGCTCACCGCCCGCGAGAAGCCCCGCCCGGGAAGCCGGGTCACGGGCAGCCCGGTGCCGGTCAACAGGTCACCCTCGAGGCCGCGGCGCGAGCCCACCACCTCCACGGCCCCGGCGCCCTGCACGGCGGCCAGCGCCTCGGCGACGGCCACGGCGGGGAGCAGGTGCCCGCCTGTCCCACCGCCGGCCACCAGTGCGTAGCGCCGGCCCCTCACCGCCGGGGCGAGCGCGACGGGCCCAACGGGGTGTCGAGGGGCACGGCCCGCACCGTCGGCACCTTCTCGTGGCCGGCCACGTTGACGAGGATGCCGGCCGCCACCATGGTGATCACGAGCGAGGACCCGCCGAACGAGACGAACGGCAGGGGGATGCCGGTGACCGGGAGCAGGCCGATGACGGCTCCGATGTTGATCACCGCCTGGCTGGTGATCCAGCAGGTCGCCGCCACCGCCATCAGCGCCCCGAAGCGGTCCGGGGCCCGGCTGGCCGCCCGCAACCCGTACCAGGCCAGCAGGGCGAAGAGCGCCAACACGATCAGCGCGCCGATGAGGCCCCCCTCCTCGCCGATTACCGAGAAGATGAAGTCGGTGTGGGCGTTCGGGAGCAGCCCCCACTTCTCCCGTCCGCCGGTCAAACCGAGCCCCCAGAGACGGCCCGACCCGAGACCCACGAGGGACTGCACGACCTGATAGCCCGAACCCTGTGCGTGGGCGAAGGGATTGACGAACGACAGCAGCCGCTCCCGCCGGTAGGGCTCGGCCAGCCCCAGGATCAATCCCAGCAGAGCGACACCGAAGAGCACCTTGAGCACGGGGCGCAGCGGGACACCGCCGGCGTAGAGCATGGCCAGAGCGATGAAGGCCAGCACCAACGTCGTGCCGAGGTCCGGCTGTTTGAGCACGAGGACGCCGGCCACGCTCAGCACGACGAGCAAGGGCACGACGACGGCCCCTGGCTCGTGCACGCGGTCGGCCCGTCGCGCCAGCAGGTCGGCGGCGAAGACGGCGAGGGCCAGCTTCATGAGCTCGGAGGGCTGGATGCGCAACTGCCCGAAACCGATCCACCGGGCCGAACCGCCCACCGGTGCGGCCCCGATCCCGGGCACGAGGACGGCGACCAACAACAACACCGTCCCGACGAGCAGGAGAATCCGGATGCGTCGCCAATTCCCGTAGTTCATCCGGGCGCTCACGTACAGGGCGATGCCACCGAGAGTCATCCACAGCACCTGGCGCTCGAAGATGGTCCACACCGACCCGTAGTACTGAAGCGACGTGTACGCCGAGGCCGACAGCACCATCACCAGGCCGATGACGCACAGGCTGCCGACGAGGAGGAGCAGGGCCGTCCGGGTGGAGACCCGGTCGCGGCGCGCCGGCGCCCCCACCGGCCGCCGGCGACGACGCTTGGCCCCCCCGTCGAGCACCCGCAGCGGCGGTAGGGCGGCCAGCCGACGGGGCCGGTCGGGCGACGACGGGGACAGGGGGGCGGCGGGGCTCACCGTCCCACCTTGTCGGGGGGCACGAGGGCGGCGTCGAGGGCCCGGACACAGCGGCCGAAGTCATCACCCCGGGCCGCGTAGGACGGGTACCAGTCGAACGATGCGCACGCCGGCGACAGCAGCACGACGTCACCGGGACGGGCCAGGGCGGCCGCCCGGTCCACGGCCGCGGCCATCGACTCGGCCTCCACCACCGGGGTGAGACCCTCGAAGGCGGCGGTCACCTCGGTGGCCGCTTCGCCGATGGCCACCACGGCCCGGAGCCGGTCGGCCCCGTCGGCCAGGGCAGAGAGATCGAGCCCCTTGTTGCGACCACCGGCGATGAGCACCACCGAGTCAAAACCACCCAGGGCGGCCAGGACGGCGCCGGGGGTCGTCGCCTTGGAGTCGTCGTAGAAACGCACCCCTCTAGCCTCGCCCACCAGCTCCACACGGTGGGGGAGCCCCCCGAAGGCGACCAGGGCACGCCGGCAGCCGTCGACGGTCGCCCCCGCGGCCAGGGCGGCGGCGGCCGCGCACAGATCATCGAGGAGATCGTGCGGGAGCGACCGGGGGAGGTCGTCTACCGAGGCCACCACGAGGCCGCCCGGGCCCACCAGCGACCCGTCGGCCACCGTGTAGTCGCCGGCCGCCAGGCCGAAGCGCACCACCGTGGCCCCCCGCGCCGCGGAGGGCGCCGTGGCGGCGAGCACCACGGGATCCTCGGCGTTGGCCACCACCACGTCCCCCGCCCCACTGTTGGCCCACACCCGGGCCTTGGCGTCGCGGTAGTCGTCCAGGGTGGCGTGCCAGTCCAGATGGTCCTCGGAGAAATTCACCCAGGCCGCCACGGCGGGGCGGAACGTCTCCGTGAGAGCGAGTTGGAACGACGAGACCTCGGCCACCACCACCTCGGCGTCGCCGGCCACGACGTCGAGGAGGGGCTCGCCGATGTTGCCACCGGCCACGGCCCGCACCCCCGAGGCCACCAGCATCGAGGCGATCAGCGTCGTCACCGTGGTCTTCCCGTTCGTCCCCGTGACCGCCACCATGGGCACCCGGGCGCGACGCCAGGCCAACTCGACGTCGCCCACGAGGCGGGCCCCGGGTCCGAGACCGAAGACGCCGTGACCGGCCGGGACCCCGGGGCTGACCACGATCTCGGCCGTCTCCGACGCCAGTCCCGCCAAGGTGGCCGGGTCGGGTGCCACGACGAGCTCGATCCCGAGCGCGGCGGCAAGCCCCCGTGGACCGTCGCCGGGATCGTCGTCGGCGGCCACGACGTCGAACCCCTCGGCCAGAAGATGCCGGGCTGCGGCCGTGCCGCTCACCCCGAGGCCGTACACGAGGATTCGATCCGATCGCATGGCCGGGGTCAATGAAGCGCCGTGACCGACAGGAAATCGGCGTAAAAGAGACCGAGCCCGAGAGCGGCGAAGAGACCCCCGAGGATCCAGAAACGCACGATGACGGTGGTCTCGGGCCAGCCGAGGAGCTCGAAGTGGTGGTGCAGGGGCGCCATGAGGAAGACGCGCCGACCGAAGACCCGGTAGCTGATCACCTGGATCACCACCGACAGGGTGACGATGACGAACAACCCACCGATCACGGGCAGCAGCAATTGCAGATTCATCTGGAGCGACAGCGCCGCCAGGGCGGCGCCGATGGCCAGGGAGCCGGTGTCGCCCATGAATATCCGGGCCGGCGCCGCGTTCCACCACAGGAAGCCGAGACAGGCGCCGGCCATGGCGATGGAGGTGAGGGCGAGGTCGAGCGCCGCGGCCACGTGGTAGATGGCGAAGTGACGGAACTGCCAGTACCCGATGATGGCCAGGATGGCGAAGCAGAACGTGGCCGATCCCGACGCCAGTCCGTCCAGACCGTCGGTGAGATTGACGGCGTTGGACGTCCCCACCACGACGAACACGGCCCATACGACCCAGCCGATGCTCCCCAGGTCGATCCCGATCGAGTTCCAGCGGGTGAACGACAGGTGCGTGTTCACCCCGGCCCAGTGCTCGGCGGCCAGAGCGAAGGCCACCGCCACCAGTATCTGGGCGCCCAGCTTGGCCCGCTTGTTCAGTCCGAGGCTCCTCTGGTGCCGGACCTTGATCCAGTCGTCGACGAAACCGATCACCGCCGCCCCTACCATCACCGCCATGACCAGGATGCCGGGACGGCTGAACGCCACGTGGGTCCCGGCGTGGGCGAGCAGGTACCCAGCCACACTGGCGGCCACCAGGGCCACACCGCCCATGGTGGGCGTTCCCGCCTTGACCTGGTGCATGGACGGGCCGTCCTCGCGGATCTGCTGACCGAAGCTCCGGCGCCGGAGCCATCCGATGAGCGACGGTGTCCCGAGGGCGGCCATCCACAGGGCGATGCCACCCGACGCCATCAGGCTGATCACGGCGTCATCTCGCTCTCGGCGGGATCGAGACGGCGGACGGCGGCCGCCGCCACCAGGCGGTCGTCGAACGGCAGACGACGGTCTCCGACTTCGATGACGGTTTCGTGACCCTTTCCCGCCACCAGCACCACGTCGCCGGGACGAGCCCACGCCACCGCCCGGGCGATGGCCAGGCCCCGGTCGGGTTCGACGACGACGTCGGCTCCGTCGACCACGCCCTGTCTCACCTCCTCGACGATGGCGGCGGGATCCTCGTGGCGGGGATTGTCCGACGTGATCACGGTGAGGTCGGCGGCCGCCGTGGCCGCGGCGGCCATGAGCGGTCGCTTGGCCCGATCCCTGTCTCCCCCGCACCCGAACACGCACACCACGCGCTTGGCGCCGGCCAGCCGGCGGGCGCTGTCGAGCGCGACCTCGAGTCCGTCGGGCGTGTGCGCGTAGTCGACGACGACGGTGAACGAGGAGGGGACGTCGACCACCTCGAACCGCCCGGGCACGGGTCGGGCCCGGGCCAGGCCCCGGGCCACGGTGTCCTCGGGGACACCGAGGGACAGCGCCGTCGTGGCCGCAGCCAGGGCATTGGTCACCTGGTAGGCGCCGGTGAGCGACAGCTCGATGCGACGACCCCGCCATAGAAAGCTCGTCCGTCCCGGGGCCGTCTCGACCTCGGTGGCATCGCCGCGGCCGAAGGTCACGGCCGGGATGCGGACGCCGTCGAGGAGTCGGCGCCCCCACGGGTCGTCGGCGTTGATCACCGCCAGCGCGGCGCGGTGCGGTTCGAACAACGATGCCTTGGCCGCGAAATAGGCCTCCATCGTCTTGTGGTGATCGAGGTGGTCGTGACCGAGGTTGGTGAACACGGCGGCGGCGAAGTGGATGCCATCGACGCGCGCCTGGGTGAGGGCGTGGGAGGACACTTCGATGGCCGCCGCCTTCCGGCCGTCACGACGAGCCTCGTCGAGGATTCTCTGGATGACCGGCGCCTCAGGGGTGGTCCTCGCACCGTCCAACGTCCCGATCACTGCACAGGGTGCGCCGTGCTCCTCGAGGATGGAGGCGAGCAGGTGCGTGACGGTGGTCTTGCCGTTGGTGCCCGTCACACCGACGGTCATGAGCGACCGGGCCGGATCGCCATGGAAATTGCGGGCGACCCGGGCCATCGAGGACCGGGCCGTCCCCCGAGCCACCACGACCTGGGGCACGGGGAGCGGGAGCACATGCTCGACCATCAGGGCGACGGCTCCGGCGTCGACGGCGGTGGCGGCGAAATCGTGGCCGTCGGATTGATGACCGGGAAGGCAGAAGAAGAGCGCTCCGGGAGTGACGTCTCTGCTGTCGAACTCGATCGACGTCACCTCGGTGCCGGCGACGTCGCCGCGTCGCTCGGTGACCTCGACTCCCTCGAACATCCGGTCCATGCGCACAGTCGGGGTCCCGCCGCCGGACGGATCACGGCCCTTCCGTGGCGCGCCTGACCGCGGCGATGATCGTACCCGCCGTGGTGGGTACGGCCGTCTCTTTGGCCTTGGGCGCCGTCGCCCCTCCCACCGTGACCTGGGCCGTCGTGGTGGCCGGTGGTGTACTTGCCGCCACCGAGGGCGGTGGTGGGAACGCCACGGCGGACGGCTTTCCTCCCGTGGTCCCTCCCCCCGGTGAGGTGGGGATGCCGTACCGGTGCAGCGCGTACTGCATGACTTCGGAGAACACCGGAGCGGCGACGACGCCACCGTAGATGGGCTCGGGACGGTTGAGAACGACGATGGTCGACAAGGCGGGGTTCTCGGCCGGCGCGAAACCGGCGAACGTGGCCATGTACGCACCGGGGATGTAGCCGCCGTGCACCGGATCGGGAACCTGGGCCGTGCCCGTCTTGCCCGCCACGTTGTAGCCCGGGACGCCGGCGGCCACGGCCGTCCCGTCCTGCACGACCTGTTCCATCATGGTCGTGAGCTCCGACGTCACCACCGTGGACAGCGCCCGGTGGGTGGCGCGACGCGGTGTCTGGTGAAGCGTGCCGTCGTCGGCGATGGTGGCCTCCACCAGCCGGGGCGGAACGTACACCCCGCCCGTCGCCACCGTGTTCACCATGTCGAGGACCTGCTGTGCCGTCACGGCGTCGTCCTGACCGATGGGCGTCGACCCGATGTCCGACCCGTTCCACGTGCTGGCATCGCTCTTCACCAGACCGGCCGACTCGGCCGGGAAGTCGAGACCGGTGGGCTGGCCGAAGCCGAGGGCCTGGATCTGCTTGGCCAGGCGCGTCTTGCCCAGGAGTTGGGCGATCTCGATCGTTCCGATGTTCGACGACTGGGCCAGGATCTGGGTGGCCGACAACTGCTCGGTGGGATGGCTCTCGGCGTCGTGGAACACCCAATTGGCGATGTTCAGGGAATTGGGAACGGTGAACACCTGACTCGGAGTGATGATCCCGTCCTGCAAGGCGGCGGAAAAGGGTGCCAGCTTGAACACCGACCCCGGTTCGTACACCTGGGTGAGCGCCAGGTTCGACGGGGCCTCCACCGCCTGACCGGTCGTGGGGTCGGCCACCAGGTTGGCCATGGCCAGGATGTCACCGGTATGGGTGTTCATCACGATGACCGAGCCGCTCTTGGCGTGCGACGTCTCGATCTCGGCGCCGAGCGCCTGTTCGGCCACGTACTGAAGGGGCTCATCCAGGGTGAGTTCGATGCTCGTCCCCGCCGTCGAGGGCGACAACTGGGTTGTCCCTCCGGGCAGCGTCACCCCGCTCAGTGCCTGCTCGACCTTCTCCGTCCCGCTCCGGCCTCCGAGGAGGCTGTTGTACTGGTACTCGAGGCCGCCCTGGCCGCTTCCCTCGGCTCCGACGGCCCCGACGACGGGCATCGCCAAATTGCCGGCCGGGTCGACCCGCTCGGTGTCGGGCAGGAGATTGATACCGACCAGGTTCAACTTATTCACCCTGGTGGCCTCGGCGTTGCCGACCTTCTTGGCGAGGTAGACGAAGCCCGAGTCTTCGGTCAGGTCCTTCCGCAGAATGCGCTGCGAGAGTCCCAGAGCCGGAGAGAGTGCCGCCGCCTCGGCCTTCGGGTGCTTGATGATGAAGGGGTCGGCCACGATCGTCGTCCGGGGCACCGAGGTGGCCAGGACCGCCCCGTCCCGATCGAAGATCCCGCCCCGGACGGCGGGGACCTGCACGACGCTCGTCACCTGGGCGGCACTGATCGACGAGTAGTGCGAACCGCTCAGACCCTGCACCATGACGAGGCGGACGGCGATGACGGCAAAGACGACGACCACCATGATCCGGATGATGCCGAGCCGGCGGCGCGGCACGGGGCCGGTGACCTTCGGACGCGTCGGCAGGGGCGTGGGAGCGGACAGGCGTCTTTCGTAGCCCCGGCGAGGACCGTTGCGACGGGCGCCGGGATGTCCCTCCTCCAGTGTGCGCACGACCGGTCGGATGGCGACGCCGGTGGCGCGGCGGCTGGTGGCGCGGCGGCTGGTGGCGCGGCGGCTGGTGACGCGGCGTGCCACTCGGCCGGAGGCGAATGCGCGGGCCTCGCGCCGGTCGGCGCGGCGTGATGACGTCTTGCGGCGCGACGGGACGGACCGTGACGACAGCAGTGCGCGATCGGCACGTCGGGCCGCCCGGCGGGCCGCCATCTTCGAACGCGCCGGAGCGCGACGACCAGATCGCACCGGCCCCGGAACCGAGACCCTTCGTTCGGCGCGCACCCCACGACGCGTGCCGCGGGCACGACGGGGCGACTCGAGTCGGCTACGGGAGACCGTGCGGTTCGGCGCCCCGGGGCGCTGGGGCGCCCCGATCCGGTGGGCCGAAGCGGTCCGACCGGTGGTGCCTGTGCGCGCTGGGCGCCCTGTGCGCCCTGTGCGCGCCGTCCGCCCCGTCCGACGCCGAGCCCGGCGTCCCCCCGCCGATGGGAGACGCGCCTGACGATCGCTCATTTACCACCGGCTCCCGACGCTCCCGCTGCAGTGCCGTGGTGCGCCGGGGCGGCGGCTCGGGCGCGGGTGGAGGAACGACGGGCCCCGTGAGAGACGGCAGGGGGCACCGTCACCTGCGGGAGATCGGTGACCTGGCTCGGAACGGTCAGGCCCTGGCTCTGGGCCGCGCTCACGACGTGGGACGGGTTCGAGAGTTGGGCCACCTGCAGCTCGAGGTTGCGGTGCTCTGCCAGCTGGACGGCCAGTCGGGCCTGGACCTGGCTCAGGCGCACCTGTTGCTGGGTCATGTACGCCTCGACCGCCGCCGCGAACAGGAGACTGCCGACGACCAGAACGGCGGCCAGGACGAGGATGGGCCGGCGCGATGCCCGGACTCGGCGTCGGGTGGGCGGCCCCACCACCTCCAGGCGGGGACGGCGGTCACCGATCGGGCCCCTGTTCGGTGCCGGTGCCCGACGGGTGGCGGTGGCGGTCGCCATCAGGACGGCGCCCTGTTCTCCGTGCCCCTCGTGGAGACCGGGTCGAGCCGTTCGATGGCCCGGAGGCGTGCGCTCTCGGCCCGGCGGTTCCTCGCCCGCTCATCGGGCGACGCTTTGCGCGCACCCCGGAAGAGCAGCCGGCCGACCGGGACGGCACCGCACGCGCAGGGAAGTCCCGGCGGACACACACAGCCCCCCGTGTCGGCCCGGTTGAAGGCGGCCTTGACGATGCGATCCTCACCCGAGTGGTACGAGATGGCCACGCAACGACCCCGCGGCGCCAGGATCTCGATGGCGGTGGGGATCGCCTCGACCAGCAGGTCGAGCTCGTCGTTGACGGCGATGCGCACAGCCTGGAATACGCGCTTGGCCGGGTGCCCTCCCTGTCGGCGCGTGGCGGCCGGAATAGCGTTGCGCACGGTCTCGGCGAACTGTTCCGTCGTGGTGAACGGACGGGCGGCCACGACGGCTCGAGCGATCCGACCGGCGAAGCGACCCTCCCCGTTGGCGGCGAAGAGCCGACTCAGGGCATCGACGGACCAGGTGTTCACGACGTCGGCGGCGGACGGACCGGTCGACGGGTCCATGCGCATGTCGAGCGGTCCGTCGTGTCGGTAGGAGAAACCTCGCTCCGCCCTGTCGAGCTGCGGTGAGCTCACTCCGAGGTCGAAGAGAACCCCGCTGACCTGCTCATTCGCTTCGGCGGCATCGCTCTCGATCTCGTCCGCCAAGCTGCTGAAGGTCCCGTGGCGCACCGATGCCCGATCCCCGTATTCCGCCAGCGACTCGCCGGCGGCCGAGACGGCGTCGGGATCTCGGTCGATGCCGAGGACCCGGAGATGGGGATGAGCGTCGAGCAGGGCACGGGCGTGCCCGCCACCCCCGACGGTGGCGTCGATGACGACACCGGGCGGTACGGGCGCGAAGAGCGCCACCACCTCGGCGACCATGACCGGCTCGTGCTCGAACACCTGGCGCATCCGCAGCCCCTCGACTGGCGGAATGCCGTCGGGAGGGTTGCTCCTGCGACTCGGTTGGAAGCGGGCGGAGGAGGAGTCTTCCACCGAACCAGCCGAGGGGCTGCGCATGGGCCTGGTGTCATCGTGTGCGTCTGCGTGCTCTTCCGGGTCCAGTCGTCGCGGGACCTCCGGGACTCTCCTTTCGTCGGGTGCTGTCTCTCGTGTGCTGTCCGTCACTGACTCGAGGGGGGCGGTGGCGGCGTCACCCAGATCGGCGACGGCGATCAATCGTCCATGCCCTCGCTCAGACGTTGCGCCTCCGGTCCGACGATCTCCTCCCACTTGGGAGGGGACCACAACTCCACCCGGTCGTTTGCTCCCAGGACGAGGACGTCGCCCTGGAGTTCGGCGTACTGACGCAGGTGCGCCGGGATAGCCATCCGACCCTGCCGGTCGATGTCCACCTCCTGCGACGCCGAAGCCCACATCCGCGCCAGGTTCCGGTCCCGGCGACTTTGGGTGGCTCTCTCTTGCATCTGCTGGCCTTGGATCTCGAATTCGTCCGGAGTCCACAAGGCCAAGCAACCGTCGAGATGCTGGGTCAGGTATCCCCCGACCGCAAAGGGGGCGCGGAACTTCGCCGGCAGGATCACTCGACCCTTGCCGTCGAGCGTGTGCTCGTACCTCCCGAAGAACCGATCCATTCCTGCGGACTCCCACGGGGCTCCCCCGTCCTCCGGCAGCGCCCCTCGATGGCACCGACCACTCCCCTACGAACCACTTCGCGCCACCATACGCCACCCGCCCCCACCCGTCAACACCCCGGCCCCCCACCGTGGGCGAGCTGTTCCCCCTTCCGAGGAGCAGGCCGTCGGCCGCCTCCATCCCCGAGGCGGCGGTCCCCCAGGGGGATCGGGGCACGGCGCGACCGGGCACGGCGCGACCGGGCACGGCGCGACCGGGTCCCTTCGGCGACGTCACGGCGGTCCGGGGCGACATCGCCGTCACGGCGACAACCGGGCGGTGAGCGGTGGGCGCAGTCGGAGCCGTGTGGCGCCGATGTGCTCAGCGGTGTCGTCGCCTCCGTCGCTTCGTCTCGTTCATCCTCGCCCGTAGGGGCGGCGACGACTAGGGCAGCGCAGTGATGACGGCGTCCTCCACGGCTCCGATCAACTCGGCGTCGCCGACGCCGGAACGAGACGGGAGCAGAACGCGTAGACCGATGGCGACGTCCTCCAACTGCCCGCGCACGTCGTCGTTCTCGCCAAGGTCGAGCACATCGAGAAGGTGGGCGGGATCCCAGCTGACCGGAGCGGTGGTGTGGAAGCGCGCACCGCGGCGCGTCCGCCGCTGCGCCAGTCCCATCACCTTCATCCGATGCGACGGCGCCGACCCCGAAAGGACCTCGCCGGGACCGATCCCGGCGAAGCAGACAAGGTCCGACAGGGCGTGGTGCGTCGACCGGCCTCGGTGCACGAGCAGGGATCGGGCGCCCAGGCCCTGCAGTGCAGCGGCCCAGGCGTCGCCCAGCCACACTGCGGCCGCCACGATGTCGTCGTCCCACAATTCATCGGACCGTGGTACCCAGACGTCGATCCAGACCTGGGCGTCGGGGACGACCAGCACGGCTCCGCCTCCCGTCGTCCGCCGGATGACGTCGACTCCGACCTTCGCCGCTCGGCTCTCGTTGATCGGCACCCGGTCCTGGGTGCTACCGAGCACGAGTGCATCGCGCCCGTTCATCCGGCCGGCGCGCACGACGCGGGTCTCGTCACCATCCGGAGGCGGCCAGGGACCGAGGAGGTCGGTGGCCGAGGCCGTGCACCGCTCGACGCGCCAGCCGGAGGACCGGCGCTCCATCACGCCGTGAGGGAGCGCTCGCCCAGATACGGGGCCCACTCGTCACGAGCCCCCCCACTCATGGCCAACAGCCACACACGCTGACGGGGTGCCGCCGGCTGACTGCGCAGCACCAACCCTGCCTCATGCGGCAGACGATCCTCCTTACGGGTGTTGCACCGGCGACAGGCGGCCACCACGTTGTCCCATGCGTGCAGCCCACCGCGGCTGCGTGGCATGACGTGATCGATGCTCTCGGCCGCGGAGCCGCAGTATTGGCAGTGATGGCCGTCACGGGCGAAGACCGTTCGCCGATTCACCGCCACCGTTCGGTCATGCGGGACGCGCACATAGCGGGCCAGACGGACGACGGACGGCTCGGGAAATGACATCCGCTCCGAGCGGAACGTTCGGGCCGTGGCGTGGACGAGCTCGGCCTTGGTCCCGAGGATGAGGAGAAGGGCTCGGCGGGTGGAAACCACGCCGAGGGGTTCGAACGTGGCGTTCAGGACCAGCGCTCGACTCG